>MHLS01000028.1:7641-13492 GCA_001819095.1 Candidatus Lloydbacteria bacterium RIFCSPLOWO2_02_FULL_54_12 | reverse complement strand
AGAATATCCCGATAATAATGCCGACATTGTAGAGGATGGGGCCCGCCGCAAAGACGAAGAACCGGTTGAGCGACTGCGTCACTGCGCCGAAAAGATTCGAAACGCCGAGAAGGAGCGGGGAGAGCAGAAGGATGCGGGAAAGGGTGATGAATTCTTCTTGGGCTTCCGACGAAAAACCCGGCACAATAAGCGCCGCAAGGCGGGGCATGAGGAGGAATGCCGCGGAACATCCAACGGCCATCAGAAGGACAAAGGCGCTGAAAACGGAGTCGACAAAACGTGCCACCCGCTCTTCATTTTTCCCGTCCATCCTTTCCAAAAGGAACGGGATGAGGACGGTCACTGCAACGAACGATGCAAGTGAGGCATACAGGAGATCCGGAACGCGAAATGCCGCATAATAGACATCAAGTGTCACTCCGGCGCCGAAGTTCGCCGCAAGCATGCGGTCGCGGAGAAGTCCGAGTACTTGGGAAAGGATCGCCGTACCCGCCAAGAGAAAGGCGGCCTCGTGAAGGCCGCTCCATTCTCTATTAAAGACGCGCAATAATCGCCCAACCATGTTTTTGGGGTCCCGAGAACACCCGCGGAGAGAAGCGTGTAAAAGAAACCCTATTGCAATATTCCTCCTTCAAGCACCTTTGCCGATTGAGCCGACTGAGCGGGCATTCCAGCGAAGGGGTCCCTCCCCGCTTTGAGGTTAACGAGTATTGCGGCAACTTCCTTATTGTCGGGGTTCAAGGTCTGAACATCAGTGAACTGCTGAACTGCCTCATCACGACGACCGAGTTGCGAGTACACGAGTCCGAGGAAGTATTTCGCATCGGCGTATTGGGGATTCAGGATGACGGCAGACTCGAACTCCGTGAGTGCACCCTGTCGGTCGCCGTTCAAGTAATACAAATATCCCAACGCGAAGTGGAGTACGAAGTTCGTCGGCTCCGCTTGTGCACCCGCACGAACGGCCGTGACTGCGGCGTCAAAATTGTTGTCCTGCAGTTCGAGCTCGACCAAAAGCGAGAGCGCCTCGACGAAATTCGGCCGCTCCGCAAGCGCTTTGTAGAGATACTCCTTTGTCTTTGCACGATCGCTCGCCGCATATTCAACGCGCGCAAGCATGAAGAGCACGCGCGGGCTCCTCGGGTTCAACCGGAGGGCCTGCTCGTAATTCTCACGAGCGAACGGTGTCGTGTTCTGTATGCCAAGCGTGCCCAAGGTGTCGAACACACCGCCAAGTTGAAGGTAATTCTCGAAGTTCGTCGCGTCGAGCGCTATCGCCCGCTCCGCATTCGTCCGCGCATCGTCGATATACTGACGCGCTTTTGCGGCAACCTCTTCCTGTGAGAGATTCTCGTTCGCAAGTCCTTGGAGCTTGACGAGCGCAAGACTCGACAGGGCGCGCAGGTGAACGTCACGCTCGGCAAGCGCATTGGCTTGAATGAGCGCCCTCTCCGCGTCGGCAATATTGTTCGCGGCCGACGCGATCTGTGCTTCACGGAAAAGAATGAGCGACGAAGTCTGGCGATAGAGGAGTACTCCGGCGGCAACAACACCGACCAAGACAACGACGGCGACAGGTGTGAGCACAACGGAAAGCCGCGATCCGCCGTCAAACTGGAGGCGATACCGCGAAAGCACACCCTCTCCGGAGAGAAATGCGATAAGAGCACCCGTAAAGATGAACGCGAAGGCGAAAATGGTGATATTCGGGAGGTAGAAGAATGAGAGACTCCAGAAATAGAGCGCGAGAAGGAACAGCGAGAACCCGAGGTATGCGGCGATGCGATCCTTCGCCAAGAGTGCGAATGTTTTCCTTCCCTTCACGAAGAGGAGGATGACGAACACGACCCAAAGGATCATGCCGATTAGCCCCGTCGTTCCGAAGTAGGTCGGTATGCGCCCGAGGCCGAATTCGAACGTCGTGTCCCAGAACGGCGTGACGTTGATCGTATTCACCTTATATTTGAGGTATGCGCTCGCAAATCGGTTCGGCCCCGTCCCGAAGAACGGAGACTCGGTGATCGTCGCCTTCACAATGTCGTAGGTGAACTGGGGCGTGAGCATCACTTCCGAATAGGGGGTGGAGTGGAGCGTCTGGGAAACGGTATTCGCTATCGTTGCGCCTTCCTTCCCCCATGTAAGGTTCGAAAGACCACTTCCGTAGAGGATGGCGACCAAGAAGAAGATCGTCGCAAAGAACGGCAGATGGCCGGGGACGCGGCGGTGAATCGGTTTGTGTGCGTGATGCGCGCCGCCCTCTTGTGCCGCGCGAAGTTTCGTCCGATGCTCGCGTTCACCCTCATACACCGAAAGCGCAATGAGTATTCCGATCAAGACCAGAAGGATAAGCCAGAGCGCAGTAAAGTTGATGGCAAGGAGAAAGAAGAGGCCCGCAAGCAGAATGAGGAATGCGGGGACGCTTAATTTCTTATTCTGCGGAAAGAAGTATAGGGTCGTGAGCACCAACAGCACCATCCCTCCCACCAAAGACGCCATATCGTTCCACCTTCCTACGGGTGTCGCGACGGCGCTGGTAAAGATGTCGAAGTCAAGAAATGTCACACCGAACACCTGCCGCAAAACGTGGTAGAGCATCACCACAACACCGGAGGCGAGAAATGCGCCGTACAGGAGGACGACGCGGTCGCGGTTCGAGAAAACCGTCGAGCCCACGAACATGAGGAGGAAGAGCACGACGAACGAATTGACCGTTCCCATATCATAGCCGCTCCCGATGAAGGAGATGAGCGGCGACGGCGAGGCAATCGCGGCGGCGACGAACTGCACGACGAGGAGAACGGAAACGAGGAGGAGAAAACTCTTCGGCACCTCAAGACTGCCGTCCCGTAAGCGCCCCGCGGCCCAGAAAAAGGTCGCAACAAGAACGAGCGCCTCAAGAAGGATCATTTTGGCGAATTCCGGAGCTACGAGCTGGCCGGGAACAAAGAAGAGCGGGAGGAGAAAGGTAGCCGCCAATAAGATCCATAGTAATACGCGCTCGGAAAAGATACTGCGATGGAATACTTTACCCAAAAGCACCCGCGATGCGCCCGAGGAAGCTCCCTCGTGGCCTCCATGTTGTTCGTCTGACATAGATATGTTGGTCAATGACCCAATAATAATTGCTAATTGCTCACAAAATCTCATCCCCCGCTCTGGGGCGAGGAACAGCTCTTCCTCCACAAGGAGAGCATACTGATGCATAAAAGTATAACACATCGAGAGCCCCGCAAGCCCTCGCGGGCGTGAATAACCGAACGGGCAAAAACCGTTTGATAAAAGGTGTTTCCCTCAACGCAAAAACTGATTTAAACGCCTAAGTAAAGCCATATTTCAGCAAATCCTTGTCCAACGGGCCAGCCACAGAAAAAGCGTAGCATGATTAATGCTACGCTTGAAGTATAGAAACCCCGATAGACACCATCGGGACGGGGTTTCTGTATTCAATGACTGGTCGCCATGCCATAGGCGATCCACAACCCGAATGCGCCGATCCAAACGAAAAGCGCGCCGACAATACTGGGGAGGACCCCGAAGAGGTCTCCAGCGAGAACACCGACAAAAACGCCGGTCAGAAGGAACTCAAAGACGGAACGCCGCGTAGGAACAAGGTACACCTCATAGATATTCTCGAACGCCGAATCCGTCTTGCGCAGGAACTCGTCGAGCGTTTGAGATACAATCTTGCCGTCCTGAACGCCCCAATACTTCTTTGAGAACGGCCAACACCAGGCGAGTCCGCTATCGTAGAGGCAAAGAAAGCCCTGCGTGTCATGAAGGTAATGCCAGAGTACTCCGACTCCAGCGCACCACGCCCAAAATTCTCCGCCCAAGACCCAGCCGACAACGATGGCAAGCGGGATGCCGACGATAGGGCGGTGAGTCAGGTATTCGTGATGCCCAGTCGCGTTCTTCCGTATGCATGCGTAGAAAAGGTCGATGTCGGGCGAGGCACCGAGGAGAGCGCCAATCGCATATTGCCACCAGAAAAGCGGGTGTGCAAAATACCCGCTCAAGAGATGCGTAAAGAAAAGACCCGCTACGAGGTCAAGGACTCCCGCACATCCAAGCGAGGCAAGCCTCCAGAACCACATGGAACCTCCGTGAGTGAATGTACATAATCAACCTGTAGTTAACGCGACCTTCACTCTGCGGTCAAGTGAAAAACTGACTTTTCGTGTTTCTTGCGTAAATTTGTGAACAGACAATCTTCCGAAGTGAAAAAGACACCTCCGCACAGAGTGCGGAGTTCTCCCGGCAAGGGAGTAGCAACGAGGATGTTGCTGAGTTTACGCTCCGCAATGCCGGAGGCGTAAACCGCGGTTCCAGCCCCGCGCAGAGCGCGTGGTTGTATACCCGCGTAACACAGGTGCTCCAGCTCCTCTACGAAGTCGAAGATCGGCTTTGGGAATTCCTCGGCGACCCGTCCCAATGGCAAAGCGTGTACGTCGACTACCACCCTCCGTTCGTCGAGCGGCTGTGGCGGCAATACGGCGACAACCGTATCTACCTGCATCGTATCCATCCGTGCAGACCCGAAGAAGCGCTCTTTCATCCTCATCCGTGGCCTTCGGCAATGCGCGTCTGCGACGGTTCGTACGAAATGGCGGTCGGCTACAGTTCCGAAACTGAAGCGCCTCCGGTCGTAGCGAAGGAGACCCTTGTCGGCGGCTTCGCATACGAAATGACCGACGAGAACGCGTGGCACTCTGTCCGCCCGCTTGGAAGGCCGTCCATGTCGCTCATGGTGACCGGCAAACCGTGGTCGCGCAGTTCCCCGAAAAGCGGAAAGTCGCTCCTCCCGTTCACCGAGAAGCAGTCCAAAAGACTCTTTGCCTTCTTCAGAGAATACTACGAGTAGCGAACCTGCCCGCATCAACCCCCGCACTTGCGGGGATTTTTATTTCGGACACACGTGACTTTTCTCTGTCGTCACTTAAAAAAGATGCTGTAATGCAGCGCAGTGAGGGACTCTGGAGATACGCGATGGAACCCTTTGTGCTATGGATCTGGGCTATCTTCTGCTGGGGAGCGGGCGGGAACATTCTCCTCCACGCCTACAAGTTTTTTGTCGAAAAGAAATACCCGCCAAAAAAATATAACGGTGGATTCTTCGTCCGGTTGGTTGGTGAGGCAAGTATAGGAAGAAGCCTCCGCGGATCACTGGCGGCCATACTCCTCACGGTCAGTCATTCGATCTCTTTGCAGAACAAAACGCTCTGGAAGATTCTCTCTTTTCTTTTTTGGCCACTCGAAATCGCCGTACTTTCTCTCTATGTAGATTTTGCAAATGAGCAAGTGGCAAAAGAGTCGTTCACACCTTAGCCCCGCCGCCCCGCCCACTGGTGCGGGGTTTTTGTTTGCCCTCCCTATCCGCAAATATGGCGGACTCGGGTGCAAGAAAAAAATCAGCTCGGAGCAACACTGCTCCGAGCTAACCGATTACGCACGGAATGTTTTTGACATGAGTGCGGCGACAACCACGCCGCCAACAAGGCCGAAGAGGTGTCCTTCCCAGCTCACGGAGGGTCCTGAAGGAAAGACGCCCATCAGGATGTATCCGTAAAGAAAGAACGTAAGCGCGGCGACGAGTATCGTCTTCAGTGTCCGTGTGAAGAACGCGCTCGCGAGGAGATATCCGAAATAGGCGAAAATGAGGCCGCTCGCCCCGATATGGTTTCCGGAATGGCCGAAGAGCCACACGCCCAAGCCTCCGAGGACCGCCCCTAAGAGTGTGACCAGAAGGAATTGTGAGCGCCCATGCTGGATAACGAAGAACGCAAGAACGCCGAGCGGGATGGAATTCGCAATGATATGCCCAAGGTCGACATGCACCAAGGGCGCGCAGAGA
>MHLS01000028.1:7156-7616 GCA_001819095.1 Candidatus Lloydbacteria bacterium RIFCSPLOWO2_02_FULL_54_12 | reverse complement strand
CAAAGAGGTTGCCGGTTGCGTAGATGAACCACACGAGGACCACAAAACCCAAAGCGATCGCCAAATCGCCCGCTATCTTTTTCACGCGTATCCCCTCTCAACAATCTCGTCGCACACTAACCCACTAAAGGCTTTCTGTCAACGTCAACCATGAAAAGATTTGACTATTCTTTTTTACTGTGTTACTATGTAAGCAGTGAGTTTTGTCCCCCATTCATAGAGAGGAGTACCCCGCCGTGAAAAGGCTCTACCGCATCACAACGCATTTCTGGGGCAAGGATCTCGACGAGGGTGCGATCCTTGGCTACGTCGTTGCCGATTCTCCCGAAGAAGTGGCCGAGCACATCAGCCAAAAGGTCCACGGCGGTGAGTGGTTCGGCTACGAGAGCGACGACGGCGCAGAAGCCGTCGAGGAGACACGGTTAGACTACATCGCAAAACAAGGTGATTTCCACACCGA
>MHLS01000028.1:3988-7147 GCA_001819095.1 Candidatus Lloydbacteria bacterium RIFCSPLOWO2_02_FULL_54_12 | reverse complement strand
GCCGGCGAGTTCTATGACCAGAAGTACGGCTGGGAAGAAGTGGGCGAAGTCACCGACGAACAAGTCACAACGTTGGCGGCTCTCAAGATCACCGAACCGCTCCGCGTCGCGAAGTGACCCACAATCAAGGAATCGAAAACTCCCTCGCCTCTCCGGCGGGGATTTTGTTTTAAAAAATCTATATTTCGAATGATTTTCTTGTTATACTGCGCCCATGATCGACGTTCACACACATATTTTCAACGAGCAAATCTATCGCGACTACAAGAAGAAAGCTGGTAAGCGCGTTGCGAAAGCGCTTGTGCTTCAACATTTCGAGCATGACACAAAGCCGCTACTTGATCTTGTCTCACGTCACCACGATCTCGCGCTCATTGCCACCGTTCACATGGAACAAAACATACCTCCACAACTGCGAGCGCTTGAGAAACTTTTTTGCGCAAAGAAGATCGTGGGTATCAAACTCTATCCGGGATATCAACATTTTTTTCCAAGCGACAAGAAGGTATATCCGATTGCGACGTTATGCCAAAAATACGATAAGCCGCTCATTTTTCACACCGGAGACGTTTGGGACAGGCGTGGTCCGAAAGCGGGGGCGATGTTGAAGTACCCCGACCCTCTCTGTGTCGACGAGTTGGCAGTGCGTTTTCCTGAATGCAAAATTGTGATTGCGCACTTCGGCTTCCCTCACCACGTGGAAACAGCGCAGGTGGTGAGCAAGAACAAAAACGTCTACACCGAGATCTCCGGTACCATCGACGAGGTCGGCGATAGTGTAGCAATCAACCGCCTCCGCCATCAATACGCAAAAGATCTCATGCGCGCATTCGCCTACTTCCCCGGTGTCAAAGAAAAAACGATGTTTGGAACCGACTACGCCGGAGAGCGCCCTCCGCTCAATCAATTTGAGCCGTACGTTGCACTCGTTAAATCGCTTTTTTCAAAAAAAGAACAAGAAAACGTTTTCACCAAAACTGCGCAAAAGATTTTCTTTGATTGAGCGGGGACTGCAAAAACTATTCTCTAATTCGCGCGCGAATAAGGCAACGGGTAAGACAAAAACCGCCGAGAGGCGGTTTTTGTCTTACTTTTTTCCAACCTTCCTTCTGGTTACAATAAAGACGTTGGAATACTTCTTCGGCGCGCGCGTCTTTTGCCCTTTGCCGGTCGGCTTCCCCCACTTCGACTTCGCCCTGCGGAGCCCGCGGCCTTGGCGGCCTTCGCCTCCTCCGTGCGGGTGGTCGACGGGATTCATTGCGGTACCGCGGACATGCGGCCGTTTCCCCTTCCAGCGATTGCGTCCCGCCTTTCCTTCATTGCGTAATTTGTGCTGGTCGTTCGATGCAACGCCTATGGTCGCGGAGCACGTCTCGACGACCTTGCGCACCTCTCCGGACGGCATTTTGAGGAATGCGTAACCGAGGTCGTTGGCGATGACTTCCACGAAGTTTCCCGCCGAGCGCGCAATCTTCCCTCCTCCCCCCGGCTGAAGTTCAACGTTGTAGACAAATGTACCGACGGGGATCTTCGCAAGCGGCAGGCGATTCCCAGCTGCAATCGGCGCCTTTTCGCTCGTCTCGATCACGTCCCCCACCTTTAGTCCTTTATGTGCAACGACATACCGTCGCTCGCCGTCCTTATAGAGGACAAGGGCGACAAAGGCTGAGCGGTCCGGATCATACTGTACACCGAGTACTCGTCCAGAAATATTCTTCTTCTCCATGCTGAAGTCGACGCTCCGACGCAGTGTCTTGTGTCCTCCGCCGATGTGGCGCGTCGTGATACGGCCTTGATTGTTGCGGCCGCCGGACTTCCGCGCACCCCGAACCAGAGCTTTCGGTTTTGCTTTTTGGTCGCCCGAAAGGAGCTCCTTGTACGGCGTGAGGATCGTGTGCCGACGACTCGGCGTTGTTGGTCTGAATGTTTTCATAATGATTATTTGTTCTTTCAAGGAGACACCTTTCAAAGCCAAGGAGTCAACTTGAAAATTTAGACGAACTCGATTTTGTCGCCGCTTTTAAGGTACACCAGCGCCTTCTTCATCCCCGATTGTTTCGTCTGTACGCGGCCCGTACGGGGATTCTTCATGAGTTTCGGCTTCTGATTCACCACATTCACCCTTATCGGCTTCACCTTGTAGAGCTTCTCGACCGCCACACGAACCTCCGTCTTATTCGCGCGCTGATCGATCTCGAAAGCGTAGACGCCGCGACCCGAAAGGTCGGTCGCCTTCTCGGTCACGTGCGGGCGAAGAAGCACGGCCGAGTGGTCGGCACCGCTTTTTTCTCCGCCGCCCTCGTCCGAGACGGATTCAGGCTGTTTTTTCTCCGCCGTCGCCGAAGACTTCTCCTTGTTTGTTGATTCTTTTTTTCTCTTAAAAAGTGCCATAGGATTGTTCGTTATCCGGTTACTTATTCCTCGCCTCGATCACCTTCAAACTCTCGGACGGTGAAACTACGAGTAATCGCTGGTAGGAGAGCACATCGACGGGGTTGAGTGTCTGCGCGGTGCCGACGAGCACATTGCCTAAGTTACGAAAGCTCTTCTTCACATGCGCGTTCTCTTTCGGAAGGACCACGTAGAGCGTGTTCTTGCGGCGCTCGGCAAGTCCCGCATTCCCCGCAATACTCCCGACCGCGACAAGGACCTCCCGCGCAACTTTCGTCTTGGGTTCTTTGAAATCGAGTCCGGAGAGAAAGGTGATCCGTCCGTCGGCATAGCGTTTCGAGAGCGTCGTGTAGAGCGCCTTCACGCGCATCTTACGATTCACCTTCTGCGCATAGTTCTTCGCCTTCCGCGGGCCATGCGTCACGCCGCCGTGTCTCCAGATAGGCGAGCGCGAAGAGCCGTGCCGTGCGCGTCCGGTTCCTTTCTGTCTCCACGGCTTCTTACCTCCTCCGCGTACTTCGCTTCTGTCCTTCGCGTGGGCGACCGGCTGTCGGGCGTTCGCCTGCATTGCGGTCACTACCTGATGTACAAGATCCGCATTCCAAGGGAGGCCGAAGACATGCGCGGGAAGTTTAACGCTTCCTTCCGACTTGCCGGAGGAAGAATACACCGCCGCCTCAAGGTCGGACGTTTTTGCGCTCTTTGCTTTTGTTGTTTTTGTCGCCATAAGCCTAGGAATTAAGCGCCTTAACTTCGATCAATGTGCCG
>MHLS01000028.1:0-3977 GCA_001819095.1 Candidatus Lloydbacteria bacterium RIFCSPLOWO2_02_FULL_54_12 | reverse complement strand
CCGATGGACCCCGGCTCTCGTTCGGAATGTTTCTGGCCGTGCGAGCGGGGACCGCCGTGGAATCCGTGGCGTTTTACCACGCCCTGAAAACCCTTCCCTTTCGACGTTCCGGTCACCGCGACGATGTCGCCTGGCGTGAAAGTCTCAACGGTCACCTTGTCGCCGACCTTCACTTCAGGGATACTGCCGTGTTTGGGGCGAAATTCACGGATATAACGGAAGGTCCCGAGTTCTTTGAGTGCGTCTTTCTGCGGTTTGTTGACGCGTTTCGGCAATTGCGTCCCGAAGCCGACCTGAACAGCCTCGTAACCGTCGCGCTCTTTCGTGCGCACGTCGGTCACCGTGACGGGTCCTGCGGAAAGCAAGGTCGCCGCGACGCATTTTCCGTCCTCTGCAAAATACTGCGTCATTTCTTCTTTTGTGGCTAAAAGATATTTCATGGTTATTTATTCAGTCGTTTCAGTGCATTGAATGTTTGACCGCCAAGTGGAATCTCCGCTCCACCGAATGGCGGAACGTTGCGGATGAATCGGGCAAAATATGGAGAGCAGGCGAGAGAGACTCGCAAAATGCCGAAGTTTGGGATGTAATGCGACGGCTTGGACTGACGAAATGTTCGAGAGCCATAGTCTCCTATGGTGAACGAACTTTCGGAAGGAAAGCCGAGCGGTACGCCCAAACTACATCATCTTGACGTCGATATTGACGCCGGAGGGAAGAGTGAGGTTTGTTAGTGCCTCAATCACTTTTGGCGTCGGATTCAAGATGTCGATCAATCGCTTGTGGATACGCATCTCGAACTGTTCGCGTGCATCCTTATAGATGAACGCCGAACGGTTCACCGTATACTTGGTGATCTGCGTCGGAAGCGGGATCGGCCCCATGATCTTTGCGTCATATCGGAGCGCCGTGTCCATGATCTGTCGCACTGACGCATCAAGGATCTTATATTCGTATGCGCGCACGCGGATACGAAGCTTCTGCGTCTCGACTTTCCCCTTTGCGGCTTGCGCCCGAACACGGGGAGCACCGCTCCCTTTCGCGTTCGCCTTTTTCGGGTGTTCCGCTGTGGTGGTCATAACTTTTCAATGTGGAGTAACAATAGGCCGCGAGCAAAACTATGCAACGATCTTCGTCACGACACCTCGGCCAACGGTCTTGCCTCCTTCGCGGACTGCAAAGCGCTGCTGCTCTTCGAGTGCGACCGGCGCGATGAGCTTAACCTTAAAGGTGACCGTATCACCGGGCATAACCATTTCTACTCCTTCTTTGAGGGTCACTTCGCCCGTCACATCCGTGGTGCGGATGTAGAACTGCGGCTTGTAGCCGGAGAAGAATGGTGTATGACGACCTCCTTCCTCCTTCGAGAGAATATAGAGCTCAGCCTCAAAGTCGGTGTGCGGTGTGACTGAGCCGATGGCGGCCAAGACTTGTCCACGAGTGATGTCTTCCTTCCTAGTGCCACGAAGAAGAATGCCGGCGTTGTCGCCTGCCATACCTTCCTGGAGTGACTTGTTGAACATTTCGATGCCGGTCACCGTCGTTTTGGCGGTCTTGGTGAAACCGACGATCTCGAGTTCTTGGCCCACCTTCACGATGCCGCGTTCGATGCGGCCGGTCGCGACTGTGCCGCGTCCTTCGATCGAGAAGATGTCTTCAACGGGCATAAGGAACGGCTTCGCGGTGTCACGGACGGGAATGGGGAGGTATTCATCGAGCGCCTTCGTGAGCTCAAGCACTTTCTTTGCCCACTCGTCGTCGAGTGACTTCGACTCAAGCGCTTTCAACGCTGAACCGCGAATGATCGGGCAGTCCTTTCCGTCGAACCCCTGCTTGGTAAGAAGCTCACGAACTTCCTCTTCGACAAGATCAATGAGGTCCTTGTCATCAACCATGTCTACCTTATTGAGAAAAACAATGAGTCGAGAAACACCGACCTGCTTTGCGAGGAGCACGTGTTCGCGCGTCTGCGGCATCACGCCATCGGTCGCAGCGACCACGATGATAGCGCCATCCATCTGGGCGGCGCCCGTGATCATATTCTTAATGTAGTCTGCGTGACCCGGCGCATCGATGTGCGCGTAGTGACGGCTTGCGGTCTCGTACTCGTTATGCGAGAGGGCAATAGTAATACCGCGTGCTTGCTCTTCAGGGGCGGAGTCAATCTCATTGACGCCGCGGAGCTTCACGCGGTTTCCGGCCATGTGAAGCACGTGCAGTATCGCAGCGGTGAGCGTGGTCTTCCCGTGGTCAACGTGACCGATGGTACCGACGTTCACATGCGGCTTCGAACGATCAAAAACTTCAGCTTCTGCCATATGTTTTTTGATTATTTTTTAATCTGACAAAAACAAGAGGTTATACGAGAAGGTCGTATAACATTATTCCACGCGCTTCCTTGCGTTTTCCTCCGTCCCGACCTATCGGGACAAAAACGCGCAAAATGCAACGTCAGGACAGGATACCAGATATGGCTTAACCGTCAACCTTTTCGCACGCGGTTACTTGGGCTTATCCACACTCTCTCCACAGGGTTTTGCACAAAATACTTGACAGTGATGAGGCGGCATGCTATCGTCTCTAAAGTGCTTGGAGAGAATATGGGTTTCTGGTGGTCAAGACCCAAAAAGGCTCCGAGTATGGGAGGTGGCTTTTGATGCGTTGAGTACTGATTTTGGGCGGTCCCGCAAGGGTCCTAACCCAGAAAAACAAGGCTCTTCGAAAAACGGCCGCTTTTCAACATATTTTTGACCACCCGCTCCCGGCTTGACCGGGAGCATTTCTATTTCCCTTTTCCAAGTACAAGGTCGGACCTTGTATGGCTGTTGCGCCATTGACGCACAGGAACTTTGGATGTTACTGTGCTCGAAGACTTTCCTTGAATCGGGGGCCGGATGGCAAATCAATCGCGAGTCGGGTTTTGGGTGCTCCTGGGGAAACTCGGGCCGAAGCTCTACGCCGTTTTCTCGAAGATGTTCGATGTGCTCCTCGCCACCGCGAAATCCGCATCAGGACTCAAGGTCGCCGGTGCGGCCGGAAGTGTCGGGCTCTATACCTACCTCTTCACCTGGGAGATGGCCATTTCATTGGTCGTCTTCATCGGCATTCACGAATACGGACACCTCTTTGCGATGAAACGCTGCGGCATCCGAACGAAAGGGATGTTCTTCATCCCCGGATTCGGCGCCGTCGCCGTGGCCGATGAGCGGTTCGGCAGTGCGCAAAACGAAGCGTACATCGCGATCATGGGGCCGGTCGTCGGACTCGTTTTCTTTGTCCTTCCGACGTATATCGCATACCTCGTGACCGGGAATGCGCTTTGGGCGGCAGTCGGGGGCATCACGTGCTTCATCAACCTTCTCAACCTCTTCCCAATGAACCCGCTCGACGGCGGGCGGATACTGAAGGCACTCGCCTACTCGAAGCACTGTGTCATTTCACTTTCTGTCATCGTCGCCGTGTCACTTGTGACCATGGCGATGGGTGCCGCACTCGGCTTCTGGCTTCTGGCATATATCGCGATCATCGGACTCTTCGAGCTCGCCGCCGATTTCGGCATCAGAGAACATCTCGAGTACTTCTTCCGTACGCTGAAACGACTTGCCGTGGGCTCCATCCTTGTTCTCCTCACCATGTACTTCTTGGGTATCTTTCTCTTTGGGCTTCCCGAGGGGTCGTGGGGGTGGAGTGACCTGCTGTGGCACACCTTACTTCTTGTAGTGTGGTTCGCCTTGATCGCAGTGTCGATCGCAAACGTGAACGACAGTACAGCCGAAGCCGACCGCTCACGATTCGCGTACCCGCTCATCGTCATCAAAGACGCGTGGGAAGGCTGTAAGGAGTTCAAGCGACTCCGCGGGGAGGACATCAAGCCGATTGAGAATTACACGATCATGAGACCAGTCCCACAATAACAACGCACACTCCACCGCCGCCAACACGGCGGTGTTTTACGTCACTTGCACATGGAAGTTCCA
>MHLS01000027.1:611-6706 GCA_001819095.1 Candidatus Lloydbacteria bacterium RIFCSPLOWO2_02_FULL_54_12 | reverse complement strand
GTGTTGAACGGCTACTCGGGACACAAAGACATGGACCACCTGCTCGAATTCGTGGAAACGGGAGCCGACACGCTCCAGAAGGTATTCGTCGCGATCGGCGAGCCCAAGGCGGCGATGTTCCTCGCCCAGCGCATCCGCGATTATATCGGCCTCGATGCCGTCGTGCCGGCACCCGGAACTTGGGTGGAGCTCGAGTTCTAGAAATATTTTTCAGTGAGACCGGAGTATGAAGTTCCCCACGACGTTCACCCACAAGATTCTGAAAAGAAATACGACGTATCTTCTTGCACGCGAGAAGAAAACCCTCGCGCTGTTCATTGCGACATGGTGCGTTGTCTCGGCGGTCGCCGCCGTCGTCGCCGGCTCTCTCATTGCGGCAGTGCTCCTCATTTTCGGCATCTGGTCTTCTTCTCTCCTCGCGTTGCGCAGTACCGCGTTCTGCTTTGACGAGACGGGGTATAGACGCCGCGGTCATACGTCGAAAGGTTCGATCCCTTACTCCGACATGAAGGATGTGCGAATCATCCAGTGGGAGCTGGAAAAGCGGCACAATACGCACATTGTCGAGATCGAACTCAAGCAGGACGGTATCATTGACTGCGTCGGACTGACGGAAGAGAGCGCACGAGGCTTGAGAAACGAACTTCTTTACCGCATCGACCATTCAGGGATGTCCTTGCCCACCACCTGACCTTGTTCAGGCACGAAGCGGAACCTTTCGAGCTTGCTTTCACAGAAAGTACGAGGTCGGACCTTAGGAATTGATGCTCAAGGTCCGACCTCGTACTTTCTGTGGGAATCAACAACTGCGGTTCCACCTTGTACGATATAAGCGACCAAGTCATATGGATAAAGATCAAAAAGTAAAAATTGCTCCCGCGTGGGAGCCTTTGCTTCAAGAGGAATTTGCGCAAGCATATTTTCGAGAGTTGCGTGAAAAGGTGCGTATGGCCTATCTCAAAGACAGGGTGTTTCCGCACCCCTCCCGCATGTTCAGGGCTTTTGAATTGTGCGCGCCCAAGGATGTGCGCGTCGTCATTTTGGGGCAAGATCCCTATCACACGCCGGGGGTCGCCGACGGTTTGGCGTTTTCCAGTTTTTTCAAGAATCCCGTGCCCCCGTCTCTCGAGAATATTTATAATGAGATCGAGGCGGAGTTCGGCTGTGTGTGTCCGCGTACGCCGGAACTCACGCACTGGGCGGAGCAGGGAGTGCTCTTGCTCAACGCCTCGCTTACCGTTCTTGCGGGGCGTGCGAATTCACATGCGGACCTCGGCTGGCATGAATTCACCGATGCGGTGATCGGTGTCGTCTCTCGTGAGTGCGACCACGTTGTTTTTCTTCTTTGGGGGAACTACGCACGACAGAAGCGTCCGCTCATCGACGCGTCGAAGCACCTCGTCCTTGAGTCCCCGCATCCGTCTCCGCTTTCGGCACACAAAGGGTTTTTCGGGAACGATCATTTCAAGAAAGCCAACGAGTACCTCGAGAAAAACGGCCGCAAGAGCATTGATTGGTGTTAAACAAAAATACAAGGTCGGACCTTGGGGATTGATTCCTAAGGTCCGACCTTGTATTTCCCTGTTTTTAGTCTTGTGTGGGACTGTACTGCCAGCGTATTGACAACTGCATGCACAAGGCATATGCTCATTATATGAAAACAACAACGATACAAGTGCGGATAGATCCCAAGACGAAGCGAGAGGCCGGAAAGATATTTGCCGATCTTGGAATGGACCTTTCGACCGGTATGAAGGTGTATCTCAATAAGGTGGTAGAAACAGAGGGTATTCCGTTTGCGGTGACGAAAAAGAAATTTTTGAGCTATTCAAGTAAGGAGGAGTATGGTCGGCAAGTTGCATGGGCGTTGAAACACGGGAAAAGTTACCGTAGCGCAAAAGAAATGACCGACGCGATACTTACCGAGCAGGACTAACCATGTACTTGCTCCGCTACTCAAAAGATTTTAGCCGTTCGTTGAGACGGCATATTGCGTCGGGAAAATTCTCGATGAGTGAATTTGAAAGGACAGTCGATCTTTTGAGAGCAGGTGACCCCCTTCCTCCTAAATATAGAGACCACGCACTTACAGGAGAATATGTCGGTTGTCGCGAGTGCCATATTCGCGGCAACTTGCTGCTCATCTATGAAAAACATGACGACGTACTCGTCCTTGTCATGATCGACGTCGGCACCCATCACGAGTTGTTCGGGTTGTAGTGCAGTCGAACGACGGCGCTTTCCGGCGGTGTGAACTACCAAGAAACGTTGCAAATACTAGGCTTTTTGGTGACAGTTGCAGAAAAGGCTCTGTCCACAGCCAGTTCCTCCGGTGTTTTGAGCGTCATTCGCGATAATGCTCTATGAATAGGCGGATGGAGAAGCGGCACGCTTGGTGCGCCTCGTATAGTTTTTTCCTAGGCGAGACCACTCGCTTTTTTCATTCCGCAGAGGCCGATCAGAGCAGATCAAATTCATGAAAAATCCCCCGCAATTGAATATTCTCAAAACTTTGTTCCGCGTTTCTTTGACGCAGAGCGGTTGTTTGGTGCGTTTTCGAAGGCTGGTCATTGTCGCACTCTGTGCGGCGATTTTGAGTTTTGGGTTCTTTGCAGAGAGTGCGTTTGCACTTACCATCTCCGGTCGTGTCTATGCCAACGAGGGAACAACACAACTCACCACCGCAGGGAAGACCATCATGGCACGCTTTGGCACTTCGACCGCAGGGTTCTTCGCCACCACGACCGTCGCCCTAAACGGTTTCTGGCAGATACAGAATGTGACTGCAACCGACTTTTACCTCGGCATGCCGATTCACGTGTGGGTTGATGGTGACAGCACTTTCCGTGCATTTGCGTTCACCAAGGCATCGAGTACTGCGAACAATATCACGGGGCTCGACCTCTACAAGAACACGGTCATCGTCAAGCACGAAGGATTCACAGGAACGTCGACCACCAACGCTGACTTGGGTGTCTACGACGCCGACGACAACGGGAGTATCCAATTCCGTGTGACGGGGAGCAACATTGCCGTCAATGCAGCGAACACCCTCTATGTCGCAGCGGGCTCGGAGTTTAAACCGGGCGGTACGATCACCCTCTTTGGGAACGCTGCCAACGCGAACGGCGACGGCGACCTTCGTCTTGCAACAGGACTCCGCCAAGACGGCGTTGCGTCGACGTCGATCCTCACCATGGAGTCGAACGCCCTCGATCTTGCGGGAAACTGGTACGCCTCATCAACGGCAACCTTCAGACACGCCGGCATCGTCACCTTCAACTCTTCCTCTACGGGCAACAAACTCATCTTTGCCACTTCGTCACCTTTCTATGACTTGAGCTTCAGCGGCACGGGACCGAAGAAGTTTGCCGCGGATGCGACCACCACCGGCTTCACCATCGGCGCCGGTACGACGGTCGTCGGGCCCCCAGGTCTTGCCGTGGGCGGCAGTCTCACCATCGCCTCGGGAGGCGTCCTCACCCATGAGCAGAACACAACGTCTCAACTCTACACACTCAATCTCTCCGTCACGAACCTCACCATCGACTCAGGCGGCAAGATCGATGTTAATTTTAAGGGTTTGGCTTCGAATACCGGTACCGGTGCCGGCGGTGCCACATTCAGTAACGGCAATGGTAGCGGTGGAGGATATGGTGGCAACGGCGCGAACGCTTCCGGGGCCAACCCCGGCGGGGTTACATATGGCTCTACCACTGAGCCGACAGATATCGGTTCCGGCGGCGGTAGTGGTCCGTGTGGTCCGGGAGGTTCCGGCGGTGGCGCCGTTAAGTTGACCGTGTCCGGAACATTTAGCATTGCCGGCTCCCTTACTGCTACCGGAGGCACCGGACCTGCATGTGGCAACGGGGGATCAGGTGGTGGGTCAGGAGGAAGCATCTGGATCAACACCGGCACGCTTTCCGGTGCAGGTACCATTAGCGCCAACGGTGGTGTCGGTGGTGTTGGTGGTGGTGGGGCCGGTGGCGGAGGACGCATCGCACTTTACTACACAACCGATGCGTCCTCCGTCACCAAGCAAACTTTTGGCGGAGCGACGACGGTGGGAGGCGGGGCGGGCACGATATTCACCAAAGCAACCGCTTCCACCACGGGGGATCTCCTCGTCGACAACAATAACGTGGCGGGAGCAAATACCACGATGCCCGGAACTGTCGCACTCGACAACTTGACGATAAGGAACAGCTCCGTCTTCGTCGCGCCGGCTTCGCTGTACATCGCCGGAAATTATGTAAATAACGCTACGTTTTTACACAACGGCGGGACGGTTTATGCGACGAGTTCGGTCAACTCGGTCGCGAGCACGTACGCTGGCGCTTCATTCGATACGGGAGGAAGCGGGAACGGCTTCCCGTACAGTATCACCTTTTATAACGGCTTTTTCTGGGTGGTCGACTTTGTCGACGACGAGGTCTATAAATACAATACTAACGGTACCTATGCAAGTTTCTCTTTCGACACGGCGGCGATCGGGAATGATAATCCTCGCGGTATCACCGATTACAACGGCTACTTCTTTGTAACCGACAATACAGACAACGCAGTCTACAAATATAACCCCGACGGCACCTACACCGGCACTTCGTTTGCACTGACTGCCGTAGATACCGACCCTGCCGGCATTACCGCCGCAAACGACTTCTTGTGGGTCGTCGACGACGTTGACGCAGAAGTCTACAAATATAACACCGACGGCACCTACACCGGCACTTCGTTCGACACCTCAGGGAGCGGGAGTGGGAATCCCTTCGGCATAGCTTTCTTTAACGACTTCTTCTGGATCGCCGACTACCTCGACGCAGAAGTGTATAGATATAATTCTAACGGCACCTACACCGGAGTTTCCTTCGATACTTCGGTAAGCGGAAACGTCGATTCTTACGGCGTCGCCTCCGCGAACGGCTTCCTTTGGGTGACCGACACGACCGATGCCGAGGTTTACAAATATAACGTCACGCAACAATTTTCCGGCACGATGACAGGTGGAAGTTCCTTCAACAACGTTGTTTTTTCCGGTAGAGGACCAAAAGCATTCGGCACGAGCGCGTCGACGACCGGCAACTTTACGGTCGACTCTGGCGCCACATACGTCGCCCCGTTCTTACTCACTATCGGAGGGAACTATACGAATAACGGCACCTTCACCGCGGGCAACGGTACCGTGTACTTCTCCACCACAAGCCCTACTACGCAGACACTTTCCGGCGCGATGACGGGAGTAAGCGCCTTTGCTTCAACAACGTTCATCGGCTCCGGAGTCAAAACATTTACGAGTAGCGCCTCGACCACAAACCATTTCACCATCAACTCCGGTGCAACGGTGGTCGCACCCCCGCTCCTCTCTGTTTCCGGCAACTACACCAACTCCGGCACCTTCACCCACAATAGCGGCAGAGTGTATTTGAATGGCACCGCATCGCAGACTGCCACCGGTACGATGACGGGCGCTTCGGCCTTCCGCGAACTCACCATCTTGAACACCTCGGGCACCGGCGCGACACAGTCCGTTATCTTCGGTACGGCCGCGTCGACCACGGGGACTTTCACCATGGTTGCTTCCACATCGGCGCAGTTTGCTTCGGGTGCGGCCACTTCCTCCTTCAATGGCGTCAGTTGGAATGGTTCGGCAGGCTCACCAGTATGGCTAAGAAGCTCATCCGGCGGGACACCATGGGGACTTGTCGCCACGAATACTCAAGCTGTCTCCTATGTGAACGTCAAAGACTCCTATGCGTGTGCAGGTGATACCGTCAACGTATCTGACGGCACAAACTCCGGCGGGAATAGTTGCTGGAATTTCGCCACGCCGAACATGGAACTCCTCCACTACCGCTGGCGCTTTGACAACGGGGGCGATGGAGAGGCCACATCAGCTACGGGTGCAGAAGATGTGTCACTCTCGACCGGTATTTACGTCGGCGACCGCAGGCGCTTGCGCATTCAGGTGAAGAACATCGGAGCGGGGAGTGCATCGAATATCACCTATCGTCTCGAATACGCCCTCGACGCGTGTTCGGCGTGGACGCCGGTCGCTGATTACAACGCCGCATCGAGCGAAGCGTGGACGATGGATC
>MHLS01000027.1:119-531 GCA_001819095.1 Candidatus Lloydbacteria bacterium RIFCSPLOWO2_02_FULL_54_12 | reverse complement strand
GCTCCTCGGTCACTCCCGACACGACCTACTGCTTCCGGCTCACCAATGCCGGTTCCATTGCAAACTTCACCTATACGCAGTCGCCGCAGGTCATCGTGCGCCCCAATAGCGCCCGCGGAATTTCCGGCGGTTCGGCTGTTGAGGAGAGCGATACACCCTCCGGCAACGTGAGCGGCGGAGGACAAGGAAGCGGAGGCGGCGGTGAAGGGAGCGGCACTCCTCCTGCACCCGTCGGCGGAGGCGGGCAAGGCGGAGGCGGGGGAGATAGCGGATAAAAGAGCGCTCGGTATTACTTTGTGAAGCAATGCGTCCCGCCAGCGCGGGACGCAACTGTTTCGGTGCGAACTTTGTCAAGGTAAATTCCTTGACAAAGACCATGCTTCGCACCTGCAAACGGCTTCATAAAGTAATA
>MHLS01000027.1:0-108 GCA_001819095.1 Candidatus Lloydbacteria bacterium RIFCSPLOWO2_02_FULL_54_12 | reverse complement strand
GGGAAATGCATAAAAAATACAAGGTCGGACCCACTCGTGTCCCGTTAAAACGCGCCCCTCCCAAAACGGCTTCATTGTGAAGCCGTTTTTCTCTATGTTTGTTCTGCA
>MHLS01000026.1:8916-13381 GCA_001819095.1 Candidatus Lloydbacteria bacterium RIFCSPLOWO2_02_FULL_54_12 | reverse complement strand
GTGGTTAAAGGGTTTCCGGCCTTTGTGTTTTTTCATGCCTTCTATGTTACAAGAAGTTGCATTTCAAAGGAGAATTTTCAAAACTTCAAGCAGATACATTCACGCCAATGCGTGGACACACGGAAGTCCGTTGTCGTGTGTTGTACTTTCAACCTTTGAAAAGGACATGGGATGCGAACTGAAAGCCTAGGAAAACGAGCGATGTTTCTTATACCATCCGTAAAGGTCTACAGCCGGAAATATTCGAAGACAAAGCAGTTCGTGGCAAGCACGATCCACCGTTTTCTCACGGGCACGTTCGGCGGATACACCTGTGCATCGGGGAACATCTTCGGTTATTTCACCGGCACCGTGGCGGAATACGACGAACTACGGGAATTCCGCGTCGCATTCAAGGAAGACGAGGCGGGATCGAAGGTCCCGCAACTTCAGGAATTCCTCGCAAGGATCTGCGACGACATCGGCGAGGAGTGCATCTACCTTGAGTGCGGCGAAGACGCGATGCTGGTATACCCATAAAACACACCGCGTGTCCTTACCCGAGGGTAGGCCGACGGGGTATTCGGCACGTGGTACCAAGGGTGTTTTTTTGGAAGAAGAATCGGCCGCCGCCGATGCTGACTTTAGTGTATCCCCGCGACAGAGTCGCGGGGTATTACACACCAATAAACAATCTCCCGCTCACCCCGCTCCGGCGGGGTGTTTGCTACCCGATCTCCTCAAAAGAAATCCCTGCACGAGCGAGCAAAGTGAGACACAAATGGTGTACCGTCCATGTAGTGGAAGAAACCCCTGCTTGCCCGTCCGAAATCGGGCGCAGGTGGGCCGCCGGAGCGGAACTCACAATTTTTTGCTATCATTATATCGGGTGTGGGTTGCTTGTTACACCATCAATAGAACAGTTCGTATGGAATACCGTAAATTTTTAGGATCAAAAAAGGTAGTGTTGCTTGTTGTCGGTGCCGTTGTCGCCCTTGGAACGGCAGGACTTTTGTTTTACGCACAGAGAGTGCCGACATATAAAATGTCTGTGGAGCCGACCAAGCTACTGCCTTTTGTTTCCCATGCGGAAGCACGCGGGGCCGTTTGTGGCACAATGCAAGGACAGTTATTTGACGAGATCTGTGGGGACAAATTTAATAGCGTCGGCAAAAATGACGCGGAGAAAATAGGCGCGCTGTTTTCGTTGCTGAAACAGATTGAAAACGACCGCGGTGCCTCGGATTACGAAAGGTTGTTACTCGCCCAAGCCGTATTTGCCTCGCTCCCGACCAAAGACAGTCCGCTCGCGCAAAACACGGGACTCCCCATTGTGCTTGCCGAGCTGAAGGATTTTGTAAGCGGGAAAAACATCGCCTATGCCAAGGGGCCTGTCACTACCACCGGAATGGGCGAGGAGGAATTTAAAATAACGATGACGGCAGACCTCAAAGAAGTGATAAATAATTTACCGGAAGGAGATAATGCCTGGACGATAATGGTTATGGTTTCCAAGTACCAGTGGGTAAACGGGAAATACCAACCACTGTACTCGCAGACATACGGGGAATCATATGATCCTTACCCCAGCGTTTCAACCGAAGATAAGTCCGCATGGGAACAGTATGATATGACCCACATACGCTCACGTGTCGGTGCATTCGCGACCAATCAGACCATGTTCAGCGGTCCCCTTACAGAGGGTTCCGGCACGATGATAGGTTATTCTTTTACTTTAGGGTCGTGGAAAAGTCATCCTTATGGCAGTGATTCTGTGCTGGTGTTGGCGGAGGCGGGGCCGGCGCAAGAGTATATGGTGTCGAGAAGAAATTATTCCGACGAGAATTACTCGGGCGACAACCTGCTCTCCGACCTGCTTCGTGTAGTCAAAATGCCTTCCCGACAACAAACCGCGGAAGGTCTGCAGGAAAAAGGTGGATTCCAAAAGACCGTTCCTCCGCACGGAACGCCCGTTTCAAAATCCGATTATGGCCACATCATAGACCAACCGGGTTGCGATCCGTGGGCGGTGTACCCGGAAACCGGCATCTATTGTTTTACCGAGGAAGAGCTGAACGCCATCGGCGCAAGCGGCGACCTTGGCCGGATACGCGATAAACCCCCGACGTATCCGTTTTTTGACGGTAACGAGCCGTGGCGGGCACCGATAGATTCCCCGACTGAACAGTCGGGTCCGGAAACCCCGCCGGACGCCGTCAGTCAAGACGAGAAGGACTACAGACAGTGGTTAGAGTGTGTAGGTCGGCCGGCGCCGAAAACCCGAGCAGAACTTGAGGAACGGGAGCGCCAAGACGCTGATCCTTCCAGTTCCTGCTACGATCCGGACCTCCAGCCCTGCAAAAAAGCCGCTGACGGCACATGCATTCCGGGCGTGACGGGGACAACCCCGCGTTAACAGCGAGACATGAGACCGCCCGTTGACACCTTCAGACCGACCGGCAAAGCGTCCCAAAAATTTATCTTCGGTTTTTTACTGCTACACGGATTGTTGTTCCTCGGGGTCGAATATATCCTCTTTCAGAGTTTTCGAATATTCACTTTGGTCCACGCCGTAATAGGCATCGGCATCTATCTCGTGTTCTGGCGGGCATCTTTCCCGCAGTTGTTTCGGGACGTTCTGGTCGGGGCCGTTATTTCGGTCCTTGTCGGCGTATTCTTCGGCGACGTCATCCTCGATAACTTTTTCTTTTTGTACAAAGAAACGCCGCACGGCTTAGTTCCGCAAATGTACAGCGTTCTCGTGGTCTTCTATGTTTATTTCTACGCTGCGCTTGTTCAACGAACCGTTCTTCGTGATAACTAGTTCGGGTCAACCGCGCTCCGGCGAGGTTACTGCTATGGTGTTTGTACAAAACAGGTCCTGATACTCCCCCCATCGGGCGGTGCTTACAAGACATACCAACGATACAAAAAATACTTGTGAAGACCGGTCGGCGTTATATAATGAATCACAAGAGTCGGCACCGAAGACCGGAGGATCTCAAATTATGAATAAAAATTATTGTATGACAAAGCGCGTTGTTGCCTTTTTCGTGTCCGTGGCGTTGGTAGTATTCGGGTATGGTTCGTTCCCCGGAATTGCGACGGCCGATTCGGTCACACTCACCCTCAAATCCGAGACCGCGGACGGGAGCGGCGCATTCACCAGACTAAGCGGCGCAACGGGCGTGTTCGTCTCCGGTAATTACGCGTATGTCGCCTCTCAATACGATAATTCTCTCTCAATCATCGACATCTCGAATCCCGCGAGTCCGGTCCTGAAATCGCAAGTCTACGACGGCGACGGTGAGTTCAGTAAGCTTGCCGGCGCATGGTCGGTCTATGTATCGGGGAGTTACGCATACGTCGCATCCGTCCTCGATAGTTCGCTGACAATTATGGACATTTCTAATCCCCTCGATCCAGTGAAAAAATCCGAGGTCTATCACGTTGACGGAGAATTCAACCGACTTCAAGCCGCGTGGTCGGTGTATGTATCAGGAAATTATGCATATGTCGTCTCACTCGATTCGAACTCGCTTACCGTTATGGATATTTCCGACCCGACGAATCCGATTAAGAAGTCCGAAGTCTATAGCGGTGACGGGGAATTCAATAGAATGGGCGGCGCAAGTTCAGTCTATGTTTCCGGCAATTACGCATATGTTACCGCATACCACGACAACTCTTTGACCATCATGGACATCTCGAACCCGCTCGATCCCGTGAAGAAATCCGAGGTCTACGACGGGGACGGGGAGTTCACGAAGCTGGAACGCGCCCGGTCGGTCTATGTGTCGGGGAACTACGCGTATGTGGCGTCCGAACTGGACAACTCGCTCACCATCATGGATATTTCCGACCCGACGAATCCCGTGAAGAAAGCCGAGGTCTACGACAGCGACGGAGAGTTCGAACGGTTGCGGGAGGCGAACGGTGTCTTTGTTTCCGGGAACTATGCGTATGTGACCGGCTCGTTCGACAAAGGAGTGACCGTCATGGACATTTCCGACCCGACGAATCCCGTGAAGAAAGCCGAGGCTTACGACGGCGACGGAACATTCACTAAACTGTATTATCCGTTCGGCGTTTTCGTTTCAGGCAATTACGTGTATGTAACCTCTTTTGATCCTGAATCTACTACTTCCGGAATAGCGAGTTTGACCATCATGGAAGCGACGGTGTCGGCGGGCAACCAAACCAATACGATTACCAGTAACGTCCGACTGCCGTATGTGCAAACCGTGTATATGGGGAACGACCTGACGTCGACGAGCGTTTCGGTGATATGGACGACCGACATCTCCAGTTACTCCCAAATCGAATACGGTACGACGAGCGGGGCGTACCCGCAAAAGACCGTCTTGAACGACGTGTTGGACTCATTTCACACGATGACCTTAAGCGGCCTCACACCCGACACGAAATATTACTTCCGCGTCATCGCAGGGCAAGCGTTGGATCAAAAAGCGTACTCATCCGAATA
>MHLS01000026.1:6129-8892 GCA_001819095.1 Candidatus Lloydbacteria bacterium RIFCSPLOWO2_02_FULL_54_12 | reverse complement strand
CGTTGGATCAAAAAGCGTACTCATCCGAATATTCTTTTACGACCAAACCCGCCGCGATAAGTGTCGGGGCGCCGCTTCAAACGGCGGACGGTTCGTACATCGGCTCTCCGGCCACCATTTCAACGACGAGTCCGCAGACCGCAACGTCCTCCCCGAGTACCCCTCAAAGTTCCGCCACCTCGACGCCGGACATTCCGCTTGAGGATAATGACACTCCTTTGGCGACAACTACTCCGCCGGCAGAGACACCCGAAAAGCCCGCCGCCCCGACAATTCCTGACCTCCCCGTCGTTCCTGCGCAACTCCCCACGCAGGCGCAAGCGGCCGTTGTGTCCCCTGTTTTCAATCGCGATCTCGAGATCGGATCGAGCGGCGACGACACCAAGGCTCTCCAAGAATTCCTCGCAAGAGACCCCTTGCTCTATCCCGAACGCTTAGTGACGGGTTTCTTCGGCACGTTGACACAAAAAGCGGTGGAACGTTTTCAGAAGAGACATGAGATAGTTCCCGCCACGGCAACGGACGCACCCGGACTCGGTCGGGTGGGACCGATAACGCGGGCAAAGTTAAATGAACTTCTCTCCGTCTCGGACGCCATGACGTCTTTCCCTTCCTCGACGTCTCCGGCAACGGAACTACCCTCCTCCGTATCACCGGCAAACGCGTCGATCCCGACGGGATTCCTCTTCGCGCGCATGTTGAGCGTCGGAAGTACCGGAGCGGACGTCGTGGCACTCCAACAGATATTGCTCGCAAAGGGTTTTCTCGTCCTAAACGCAAGAACCACACTGGGGTACTTTGGGGGGCTCTCGAGAGCCGCCGTCATCCAACTGCAAAAGAGCCTCGGATTGGAGCCTGTCGGCGTCGTCGGTCCGATGACAAGAAAAGCGCTCAATCAGATGACCGGAGCGCTCTAAATTTCTTACTCACAGAGGGAGTGTAGAAATTGAAAGTACTCTCGGGGTGCGCTCTAAATTTCTTACTCACAGAGGGAGTGTAGAAATTGAAAGCGGCCTAAGTTTTGTTCACAAAACTGGAAGTCCCGTGGGATACTCCCGGGATGCGCAGTAGTCCCTAGTCACTTTGGCGGAATCACCGCCGTTGCAAGTGCGCGCAGATCCTCTTTTGGATCGGCGAGTTTTGCGGCAATCGACGAGATGTCGCGCCGATCGGTGATGAGTTTGGATATCCACGGGAGTTCGGGGGTCATGTTGAACTGCATCGCACCGACCACCCTTCCCTCAAACGTGACGATGCGCGTATATTTTCCCGATGCGCGACTCCCCCGCTCGATGACCTTCTTCTCGGGCGTCACGCGGATGTCGCCGACGAAACAGATGGTCATACCGAGACCGGTCGTGGTATAGGCGGAGAGCGCCTTGAATTCGGTCTTTTTACCGAACATGTTCTGCGCGGCAGAGCGTCCTTGGAGCATCGCATTCGCCCAATTGCCAAGCTGGACCCGCTCGCCGAAAATGACGTCGAAGTACTCGGCGCAATCGCCTGCGGTCCACACGTCGGGAATGTTGGTCGCCAAGTACTGGTCCGCAATGACACCGCGGCCCACCTCGACGCCGGAAGGCTTGAAAGGCGCAAGACAGTCCATGATGCCGATACCGACGGCAATGAAGGAGGCGGGAATGGTGCGGCCCTTGTTTGTTCGTACGCTCTCGGCATGTTCTCCGCCTAGGACCTCGACGACCTCTTCTTCGTAGAGTATCTCGACACCGCTTTTTTTGAGCACATCCTCGATCAGCCGGCCGGACTCTTCGTCAAGGAGATTCGCCCAGTAATACGGTTCGCGGAGCATCACGGTCGCCTTGATGTTGCGTTTCACCATGATGTCGGCCAGTTCGAAGGAAATGAACCCGCCGCCGACCAGAAGTCCCGCCTTAATCGTTTCAAAATCCGCCATAATCGCCCGCGCATCGTCGAGTTTGCGCAGATAATGAATGCCCTTTTTATCGCTTCCGGGGAGAGTCCAACAGCGCGGTCTCCCGCCGACGGCCAAAAGCAATTTATCGTATCCGAGTGTTTCGCCGTTATCGAGAGCGACCTGTTTCTGTTTGGAATCAAGCGAGGTAGCGACGCGACCTTTGAAGTAGGCGATATTCTTCTCGGTGTAGAATGACGGCTTCTTGAGCCAGATCGCCTCCTCGGGAAGCTTCTTCAACATGTAGTTCTCCTTGGAGAGCGCGATACGGGAATAGAAGTCGTACGGCTCGTCGCCCACTACGGCGATGGATGCCTTGGCATCTAGCCCGCGCAAAGTTTCCGCGGCGGTCGTGCCGGCCACTCCTGCGCCGATGATGAGATAGTTGAACTGTTGCATAGGGCACCACGCTTAGGATTCCGGATAGGCCTGTTTTCCCGTCTCGTCATAAAGAAAGATCGCTTTCGTCGGACATGATTGCGCAGCCAAAAGAAGCTCGTCGTCGGAGGTGCCGTCGGCAACAAGTTCGGCGACATTTGTCGTATCGCTCGTCGACACTCCGCTCTTCTTTGTCATTACCGCTTTATTTTCCCCATCAAGGGCGAACACATTGGGAGAAACCGCGATACAGCTCGCCGCACCGATACACAGGTCGCGCTTCACGCATAATTTGGCTATCTTGGCCATAGTGTATGAACAATTATAACGATTATTAATATTCGCGTTACAAAAAACTACATCTCCATCCCTTCCATGAACATCTCCGTATGCGGCACCTGCGGCCCAAGTGCGCCCCAGAAGCCGAGTGCAAGCACGATGGCGATGGCGAT
>MHLS01000026.1:0-6087 GCA_001819095.1 Candidatus Lloydbacteria bacterium RIFCSPLOWO2_02_FULL_54_12 | reverse complement strand
CCGTAGATGTTCTCGACAGCAACCACCCAGAGTATCCACCATGGCGTCTTGGTCACTTCCATCCCGCCGTGAGGCTCCGAAAGGAGGGGTGCCGGAAGCAAGAGCGAAAGAACGATGATAACAACAAGCGCAACGAGTGTGAGCATCCCCATCTTTCGAACCGACGGCGTCCTCCAGAAACCCGGCTGGGGCTTGAGTTCGCCGCGGATGGTCGCATCACTCATCTTCTTCCATGGTGCGATCATCGCGCGAAATGACGGCGCAAAAAGTCCATGAATGACGATAACCGAGAGGATGCCGAAAGGAACGACCACCGCGTGGAAAATAAAGAACCGGAACAACGCGGTGTGTCCGGAGAAAAAGTCGGTAATCACCGTCACAAAAGGCAAGTAACTCGCGACAACGCCCGTCGTCCCGAGAAAAAAGTGCGTGTATGCCTCAATCGACTCTTGGTCACCGCGAAGGAACGTACCGAGGAGCATCTCTGACCCGACCAAAATGAGAAGACCGACACCTATCCACCACGCGTATCTGCGCGGCTTGCCGGACGGCTTGGTCAGCGCAACGCGGGTGATGTGGAGAAAGAGCGTGAAGATAAGCAGGTCCGTCGCCCAATAATGAAAATTGCGAATGAATGCAGTGAACGGATTTTCCGTGATGGCGAGCACGCTTCGGTATGTTTCTTCCGGCTGGGTATTGTAGAAAAGCGCAAGGATAATTCCGGATACAACGGTGAAGAAGAGGAGCGTGAGCAAAAGCCCTCCGAGTATCATGCCGGTCTGTTGAAGTTCTGATTTGAGGTTTTTCAGTGCAAGAAGCATAAAAATAACGAGCAGATAGACTTTGCGTTCCGTTTAAAACTCACGGTGAGCGCCTTTCGATATCGTCCGTCTTCGCGGCGGTCGATGCGGAAAGCGGAGTTTGCGGAGCGGGTGAACTGGTGGTCGTTGAGGCGAGGGGTGCAACAGTTGACCTGCGTGGAAAATATAAGTAGATAAGACCGACGATTGACAACGTGAGTAACGTCAGTTTTATCGCCGAACGCTTCTCCTCGACAGCCTGTGTATCCTCGATCAGCTCGGCAACCTCTCCGCGGGTCATACCTCCTGTCGTAGTCCCCATATCATCATGGCCCATACGCGAGCCGGGAAGTCCGATCTGGGTCTCGGGGTGACGCGTCTCGGGGCCGGATTCCGCCCCGCCATGAGCAAAAGCTGTGGTTCCGACAAGGAATATCGGCAAAAAAAACCAAAATATAATATCTGTTCTCATGTTCTTCGGGCGCAGCATCTTGTGCGCGGAAATGGGGTGTGCCGCCTCGGACTCGACATTTGGGGGTAGCGCAAACGGACTCTAGCGGTCTCTTGCCATATATTATAACGCATATTACCTTCTGTCGCACAATCGCTGTGTGGACACAGGATTGTTCTCTCCCCGTAAATCCGTGATATACTGGCATCAAAGAAGTCCTTGAGACTCGCGGAACAATTCTCGCATATTACGACTCGTAATCATCACCATCATGTCTCAACTACTCATCGGGCTTCATGCGGCTCTGGGAGAAGCGGGTGCACTCATGTTCTTGTGGGTACTCGTTGAACTCCTGAACCCTACGCCGGAGCGTCTGCGCCGTGCGCGCCTCGTTTCGGTCTTGGGGACGCTCTTCCTCGTATCCGCGTGGATAGTCGGCGGCTACTACGTACTATGTCAACATTTACGGTCCGCTCGTCAAACCGATCATCAAAGCGGGGCCGATGGCGTGGGCGCACGGTGTCGGAATAGAAACGAAGGAGCATGTCTTTCTTTTTCTTCCCTTCCTTGCGTTCCTCACAATGGGATTTCTCCACACACTGCGTGATCAACTCATAGAAAACAGCCGGCTTCGCGTCGCACTTGTTGTGCTCGCGGGGCTTATCGTACTCATCGCTTTCGCTATGGCCGGACTCGGATTCATCACCACTTCGGGGTTTAGAAGCGCGCTAGAAGCCATAAAATTATGACATTCCATCTGAAAGCATTGAGTATCGCAGCTACCGGCGTCATCTGGTTCATCGTCGCCATCACCATCGTAATGGAACTTTTTGAGGAACCCGTAAAGACCATGCTTACTGCGGTAACGGGGCACCACTGGGTCACCAAGGGCGTATTCGCAATTGTTTTGTTTGCCGCCGTCTACGGCATCTGCGCTTGGCTCACCACCGACACCAAAGACGACCCGCGGCCTCTCTACATCGCGATCGGAAGCGCCGTACTTGGAGGGCTGACGATATTCTTGTTCTTTGTCTGGCACTACTTTTTCGCGTAATAACACCCCTCGCCAACGACAGCCCGCAAGCCGGCGTCGAGCCAGATCACACAAAAATCACCGTTGGGCCGGGAGCCCAACGGTGATTTTTCCGACCAAAAACGTGCGCTTACTCGTTTGTGCCGTCCCTTCGGTGTGATGCAGAGAAGAGTAGACGAAATGTTTTTCGGCACGCAAGGCACTCAAAATACGTAGCGAAGCCATGCTCGCCGTCGCCCGCTTTCGGGACAATACGGTTGTTCTTGCAAAAAGGACAGACGATCCTGCTGAGAAACCACGCCATCGCTACGACCGCGAGGAGGACAAGGAACAAAAGAAGTGCACCTTCCATGAAAGGTCCGATTAAAAAATATTCCACAGCTACCATAACACCTGTAGCGCAAAAAAGGAAATGCCCCGCAGTACACCTTGGAAAGGCGGCCTGTGGGGCAAAGGGGTTCAAAGTCTAAAGTTTTGCGATGACCGCATGTGCGAAGTCGAGCGTGGAAGCGGGGTTCTTGGGGTTGCCGACATGATGCACCGTTGTGTCCTCACGAAGCGCATCTTCCAACGTATGACGTAGCTTGTCCGCAACCGACCAGTCACCAAGACCGTCGAGCATCTTCGTGATCAAAAGGACGCGAGATCGGGGATTGATATCCCCAGTCACCGTTACTCCTTCGCGGAGTACCGCCTCGACCGCGCGACGCACACGACTTGCTGCGGCCACTTCACCTAAATGGTCAAGCATCATTGCGGCGGAAAGGATAAGCGCCGTCGGATTCGCAATTCCCTTTCCGGCGATATCCGGCGCAGTACCATGGACCGCCTCAAAAACCGCATACTCGTCGCCGATATTCGCCCCAGGCGCAAGTCCGAGCCCCCCGACTAAACCGGCACAAACATCCGAGAAGAGGTCGCCGAACATGTTGGTGAGAAGCAAGCAATCAAAACGGCGAGGATTGTGCCAGAGTTCTTTGACTAATTGCATTCCGAAATTATCCGCAATCAGATCCTCGGTCGCAATGTCCGGAAATTCACCGGAAACCTTCCGCGCAATCTCGAGAAACAAGCCGTGTGTATCCTGCAAGATGTTCCCCTTGTGGACGATGGTCATTTTCTTGCGCCCGTGCGCTCTGGCATAGGTGTATGCACGGCGCGCGAAGCGTTCGCACCCTACTTCGGTGATCCGGCTTATCGCTTCGGCGACACGCTTTCCGTTGACGAAATATGTGCGCTCTTCGCCGATGTAAAGGTCTTCGGCATTCTCACGAAATACAATGAGGTCAACGCCGGGAAACGGCGTTACAACGCCGGGCATGCTTTGCACGGGCCGCACATTGAAGTACAGATCGAATTCCTTGCGCAAGGCGACGTTGATACTCCGATGCCCGCCGCCACCCACCGTTGTCCCCGTCGGACCCTTGAGGCCGACCTTGTTCTTTTTTACCGCCGCGATGGCTGTCTCCGGAAGGAATTCACCGGTCGCTTCAAAAGCGGAAAGGCCGATCGACTGATGTTCCCAGACGATCGGGACTCCGGTCGCGTTGAGAACAAGCATCGTTGCCGCCGTCACCTCGGGGCCAATGCCGTCGCCCGGGAGAACGGTTACGGTGTGCGTGGTCATAGTTGTTCCTCACAAGCAGTCAAATAAACTCTTCGAGAATTATTTCACAAAAATTCCGCACTGTCAATCCAAGCAAGCGGGTGAAATCTTCCGACTACAAGGTCTCACCACAAGAGTACTTCCGATTTCCTACGCCCTGCGGTCGTGGAAATCTAGGTCTCTCCTTGAGAATTAGGATTTAAGGTGAGACCTTATAGTCGACGGAACGGCCAACTGCTTCAAGGTCTTACCTTGCAAAGCCAAGGAAAGACCTTTGGCCGTTCTCCGTGCAAGGTTCTACCTTGTATCTTGGACACCGTAAGGTGTCAGGGTTTTTCGGATGAAAACAAAAGGCCCCTCCACAAAACGTGAGGGGTCTTTTGCAAACGCATTTCCGTCGGTTACGGAACGAGCGTCAAGAACGAATTCTGCGTCGATGTCGCAGTGTTTCCGCTCGCGTCGGTCGAGTTCACGATGTAGTAGTACGTGCTCGAAGCCGTGAGTCCGGAGAGGTCCACGTAGTGAGACGTCATGAACGTCGTGTGCTCCGCCATAAGTGCGGTCCCGATCGCGGGCACGGGGTCCGTCGTCGAGTAGTAGACCTTGCCCATTGAACTCTCGTCCGTCGTCCAAGTAATGGTCGCCGTGGTCGACGCAATGCTCGTTGAAGTGACTGCGGTCAACGCCGGAGCGGTCGTATCCGAGGGAGGAAGGGCGGCCGTCGCGAACGAGCCCTCGCTCGACATCGCCGTATTACCCGCCGCGTCTGCGGACGAAACGACATAATAGTAGGTCGTTGATGCAGTAAGCCCCGTGAGCGCCATGCTGTGGCTCGTGACAAGGGCGGTATTTCCCACCGAGGTCGTCGTGCCGGAAGTCGGGACCGGACTCACGAGAGAGTAGTAGACCGTACTCCCGCTCGATTCATTCGTCGCCCAGATGACCGTTGCGCCTGTCGCCGTCAAATTCGTCGTGGAAACGGCCGTAATCGAGGGGGCAGTCGTGTCGGGAGCGGGCGGTGTCGTGGTGGCAACTGGAGGCGTCGTGGTGCCGAGCTTCTTTACAATGCCGGAAGGAAGCGTCTGGCACGGCGGAACAATGGGGCGCACGCCATCGTGCTTCTTCAACCACCCTGCCGCGATCAAATGTCCGGGCGGAACAATGGCGCAGGGGCGCTTCTTTCCCTTGCCGTTATCTTCACCCTCAAGTGCAACGGGGTGTTCTTTCATGAATTCGTTCATTTTCTTGAGCGTCTTCGGACCGACATTGCCCACCTGCTCGATGCCGTACTTCTTCTGGAACCGCTTCACCGCCGTCGCCGTAAGGTGGCCGTAGTAGCCGGAGATCAATCCTTCGGGATAGATCGAGGGGTCGGCCGCAAGAAGCGCCTGAAGCGCCGCGACGTCGTCGCTCGTCATCCCTTGGCGGAGTTCTTTGATAAGCGCGAACGTGCCCTGCAGGCCCTGCGCCGTTTCGTTCACCTTCTGTTGCGCCGCCTTCAAGGTCTCAAGCTGGGCCTGAAGCGCCTGAAGCTGGGCTAACAGTGCCGTCACTGTGGCTGATGTTGACGCCGTCGTCGTTTGTGCCGACGCAAGCGCGGGACCTGCGGCGAACAACACGATCGACATGAATACTACTGCACTGATCTTTTTCATATGGTGGCTAAGTTAATGCTAATGTGCGCACACATTGTTACGGTTAAAAAAACGAACATTGACCGGCGACAAAATCGCCGAGGTCATGAGAGAAAGTATAGCACTCCCCCAATCGTGGGGCAAAAGAAAGCATGCTCTTTCGTAGGAAACCCTGCAGTGGACTCTTGAACACGGCGCGTTAACGGGATTTTTGACGGAATAAATGTTTTGTGCTCCGATGCGAGGCAAGGATAATCAATCTGGCACGCAAGCGTGAACAACACTCTAAGGTGAGGTAGCGGAAAGATGTGAATGAGCGGGAGTGGGCATACGTACAAGGTGGAACCTCGCAAGAGAAGTGCGAGGTGAAACCATGGGAATCGATCCTCACAAGTCCAACGAAATACAAGGTCCGACCCCCGATACCATCCGCAGACGGAGCTACGGGGCAGGCTTAAGAATTGCTCCCTAAGGTCGGACCCACTCGTGTCCCGTTAAAACGCGCCCCTCCCAAAACGGCTTCATTGTGAAGCCGTTTTTCTCTATGTTTGTTCTGCACGATT
>MHLS01000025.1:7783-15612 GCA_001819095.1 Candidatus Lloydbacteria bacterium RIFCSPLOWO2_02_FULL_54_12 | reverse complement strand
TCTATGTTCTTAAAATCTGGACGCTTTATTTCGCTATCTTTAATTTTTCCTACTCTATCAAGCAAAACAAGATATTCTTTTATTAGTTTTTTAGGATTGATTGGGGTCGTTTTTGCTTTCGCAAGGAAAATAGCCAAAGGATTAAGGTCTATGCCGTAGGCATTTCTTCCTATCAATCTACTTTCAACTAAAGCTGAACCAGAACCACAGAAAATATCACAAATTGTGTCACCTTCTTTGCTATAAGTTTCTAATAATCTTCGTCCAACTTGTGGAATAAACATTGCTGGATAAGTATGTATTCCATGCGTATGCGATTTTGTTTTTTCTCCTCTGTAATCCCACGAATAATCTATTTTGCGCACATACTTTTCATCTCTCGATTGCCCTTGGTCAAGTTGCGATTCAAGATTGCGAATTATTTTAACTACAACACCTCTCACTTCTACTTCATCACGATAAATTGGGAACAGCGTCGGGTTTGCCGGTTGTAGTCTAAATTTTCCATTCTCACGATATAGTTTTTTGAGCGTTGCTTGGTTGTCGTCTATCACAGCAACAACGGTCTGACCATTTTCCGCCACCTCTTGTTTTCGTATAACCACAATATCGCCATCAAAAATACCTTCATCAATCATACTGCTGCCTTGCACACGCAAAGCGTAATGCTTACCCTGCTTTCCAATTTCATCCCTCGTGATTGTTATGGTCTCATCGGGAATTTCTATTGCCTCGATTGGCTGACCCGCCGCGATTGCACCTAAAATTGGAATCTCAATTGTCTGTTTTGCTTCTATTGTTGAAACGGCACGAGGTTGGTTGTGTTCCTTATTTAAAAAGCCAGCATCTTGTAGCTTGCTGATGTAGTAGTGAGCTGTTGATACAGAGGCGAGCTTAAACTTCTTCTTGATCTCCTCAAGAGAGGGGGCATAGCTATGCTTTGCCATATATACTTTTATAAAATCGAGGACTTGCGTTTGCTTTTTTGTGAGCATACATAGTATTATAGAAAATAAATAGAATGTATACAAGTTAAGTTATCCACATCATGAATCAAGATAAAATTACAGAAAACTCAAAAGCACCGATCTACGAAGATCAGCTTCGAAACTTATATAATGCCAAAAAATTTGATGAGGCCTTGGCACTGGTACTAAATGAGGAACAAAAACAACCCAAAGCGCCTAAAATTTTGGCTGCAAAAGCTACCCTCTTGGGGGTATTGGGTAAGTATAGAGAATCAATAGACACCGCCAACGAAGCGTTGAAATTAAACGCTAACGATTTTGAACTGCTCAATACGAAGGGGGTATCTCTTTATTGCCTTGAACGATACAGCAAGGCGATAGAAGCGTTTGACGCTTGTCTTGCGTTAAAACCAAACTTTCCTATTGCAACTCAAAAGAAAATATCTGCACTTACGATTTTAGGAAAATATCCAGAAGCAGCGAAGGTGTATGAGGAAAGTGATCTCCCCGATTTACAGGAAGAAATTTGGTTAAACAATTTGGGTTTTGTTTACATTGAACTTGGTGACTATCCCCGCGCGAACTTGTTTCTGTATCGGGCGGTAAGAACGAACCCATTTGAGAATGTAGTTTACTATAACCTCGCTCGCAGCCATAAAAAACTAAAAAATTATACAAAATATTATCTATACCGCTTTATATTTCTTTCACTATTTGCTTTTGAAAAACTAGGAATTCTAAAAAGAATAAAACCAAAGTACGGCAATCAAAGAAATCACATATCAGAAGCGAAGTTTTATGATGGGCCCGGAAAATTGTTTGCTACTAATAGCCAGATACGCGAAACAAGATCAATACTTAAACTTTTGCGCGATATAAATGCTACTGCGTTATGTAACGATACTTGGCAGTGGTTTGCTGTAAATATTCCGTATAAAGCAATGGAAAAGAATAATTTTGAGGGAGATATCGATATCCTTCTGAAACGTCCTCGTTTTCTGCCAGACTCAAGCCATGACGCGGGTTTTACATATCGTGGTTTTGAGGTAAAAACGGTTATTGTTGATCGCAACGGACATATTAAATCGGCAAAACGTGGCAAGAAAAAACATCAGAAAATTAAGAAGCAGTTGGATAAACTAAAGCAGTTTGGTTGCGAGCAAGTGTTTTTACTAGAGCTGTTTGTTTTAGAGCGTGGTTATTCTAGTCACAACAATTTTCCCTCAGATGAAATAAATAAGGAGATTTTAGAAAAGGCAAAGTATTTACAAACACTTGGCTATGGATATGTAGTTATGGCGGAAGAGCCGTCGCCAACGCACGATGATGAATCCGGCGGTATGGTACATATGCCAATAAATGTATTGAGAACCACAAGCAATTCTATTGGGTCGCATTTTCAAAAGTTAGTAGATGGTATAGATAATTTTTTGGCTGAAGAAACAACAAGAGACGCGTTGGCTAGCTTATCGCAACATGATCAATTTGGTACAAAAATCGGATATTGCAAATCATGCAGAAGACTGACGATGTTTGCGCCGGTGAAATTTATTTCGCATGAGTGTATATTCTGCAAAAAGACAATTTATTGAGTACTATTAAGTATAATTGTCGCTAAAGATTTTGTCCGTTCTAACGAGAGTATAGTTATTATTTAATCGAATAATCCACGGCATTTTGTCCTTTGATTGATTTAGGTTTTGGAACCTCAAACCATTGAGGATGTTGCTTGAACATAACTCGCAATTCACGTATGCTTTTATCAAGATCCTCGAATTTGGGCCGTGCTTTCGGTTCAAAGTTCCGGACATCGCCTCCGCCATCTTATGAACAAAAAAGGAGTCCGCGCCGGTGTGGTCCATAGCGTGCCGGCGGATCTACGAAAGGCCATTGCCTCTGCCTCGGCGACGCTCGCCGCATGGGAGGATATTACGCCGCTCGCGCGTAATGAATGGATCTGCTGGATCGAGTCTGCCAAGAAACCACAGACGCGGAGTCACCGCATCGAGAGGACACGCACGGAGCTTGTGAAAGGAAAGCGCCGACCGTGTTGTTGGGCCGGTTGCCCGCATCGTTGAATGAACGAGCGTTCAATGTCACAATAGTGACATGCGCTCGCAAGGTATTCTCGAGAAGTACGCGTCGTGGATCAAACTGCCCGACCATGCCATCCCCCTCTCCTTGAACGAGGGCGATACACCGCTCATTCCGGTACCGAAACTCGCAAAAGGTCTGGGGGGCGGTTTCGCGCTTTATGTGAAATTTGAAGGCGCGAATCCGACCGGCTCGTTCAAGGACCGCGGCATGGTCGCGGCGGTAAGCGAAGCGGTGGGGAGTGGCGCAACAACGCTCATCTGCGCCTCGACCGGAAACACGGCGGCCTCCGCGGCGGCATACGCGGCGCGCGCGGGCGTGAAGGCGGTCGTTCTCATACCGGAAGGCAAGGTGGCGAGGGGAAAACTTGCGGCGGCGGCAATTTACGGAGCAAAGATCATCCAGATCGACGGCTCGTTTGACGATGCACTCACGCTCGTGCGTGAGGTCGCAACCAAACTTCCGGTCGCATTGGTGAATTCCGTGAACCCCTATCGGCTGGAAGGACAAAAGACGGCGGCCTTCGAGCTCTGCGACGAACTTGGGCGTGCACCGGACCTCGTGTGCATTCCCGTCGGTAATGCGGGGAATATCACCGCCTACCACAAAGGCTTCGTCGAATATGACGCGAAGAAAAAGACCGGCGTACCGACGTGGATCGGCGTGCAAGCGGAAGGGGCCGCACCGCTTGTCTTGGGAAAGATCGTCGCGAAACCCGAGACCGTTGCTACGGCGATACGCATCGGAAATCCCGCCCGCGGCAAAGAGGCGCTTGAAGTGATCGCCGCCACGAAAGGTAAGATGCTCGCCGCGAGCGATGCGGAGATTCTCGATGCGCAGAAGCTTCTCGCATCCGAGGGCATCTGGGTCGAACCTGCTTCGGCGGCCCCTCTTGCGGGCCTCATGAAGGACATAAAAGCGGGGTGTAATCTCAACGGAAAGACGGTGGTCCTCGTGTGTACCGGAAACGGCTTGAAAGACCCTGACATCGTTTCTCTCCCCGACCCCGTTAAAGTGCGCCCGCTCTTTGAGGAGATACGGGGCCTCCTCTAGCGGAGACGTACCAAAAATGTCGCCTCATCGAGATGCTTGCAACAAAACCGCCGCAGGTACAGATTCGGAGTGGTTCTCTCATCACCTACCGAAAGGAGTCAGCCCAAATGCGACCCATCAGATTTGCAGCAATCGTCCTTTGCTCGCTCGGCATGTTCGCGTTCTCTTCCGCGCCGGCCGTCGCGAAACCGGAATTCGCCGGAAGGGAGAAGACAACTTGCCCCACCTGCCACGTCATGACGGACTTCCCGAAGAAAAAGAACGACGTCGGCGAGTGTTACAAGCGGAACGGGTACAAAGACCTCGCTTCCTGCCAGAAAGACCCAAAGAAATAGTTCCGGAAAAGAAAAAATCTCGGCCGTAGCCGAGATTTCAATTACCACAAACCGATCACGCCGTATGCTTCGCGGTAAAGAGCGGAGCGAACCGGTCAATCGCCGTCACGAAGGCGGCGTTCCGAAGCGTCGTCTTGTACTTTTCCGCGTTCGCGCACATCTCGTCCGTGCTCGCGAGGAGCATGCGGGTCATACCGGCGAGCACATCCTTCTTGTCGCCCATCGGCACCCGCGGGTCGCCCGTGTTCAAGTTCCGCGCCCATTCAAAGAACGAGACCGTGACGCCGCCCGCATTCGCGCAGACATCCGGGACCACGATGATACCGCGGTCCTCGAAGATCCTGTCCGCTTCCGGAGTCGTCGGGCTGTTCGCGCCTTCGATAACGAACTTCGCATGCACATTCGGCGCGTTCTTCGCGGTGAACACATGTTCGAGCGCCGCGGGGATGAGCACGTCGACATCCTCGAGCGTGAGCAGTTCTTCGCTCGTGATTGCCTCGCCGCCGGGGAATCCGAAAACGGTCTTCGCCTCGCGGAAGCACTTGTTCAGCTCCGCAACGTCGAGACCGTTCGCGTTGTAGACTCCCCCGCGCACGTCGGAAACGGCAACGACCGGAAAGTGGCGCGCGTGCGCCCGCTCGACGGTGTAATAGCCGACGTTCCCGTAGCCCATAACGGCGATGCGGGGCTTGCCGACCTTTCCGCAAAAACGCTTCAGCGCATGTTCGAGCACGGCAATCACGCCGTAGCCCGTCGCCTCGGTCCTGCCTTCGATGCCGTCGAAGCCGTAGCCGACGGGTTTCCCCGTCACTACACCCGCGAACGGTTCAAAACCCCGCTCGCGCTTGCGCTGTGCATACCGCTGTCTCACCCAATGCATGATCTGCGCATTCGTGCCGACGTCCGGCGCGGGAACATCGAGCAAAGGCCCGATGATGTTACGCGCGATGCGCTCATCGACGTACGCTTCGGTCAGGCGCTTGAGCTCCGGCCTCGAAAGCGTCGACGGGTCGACGGCGATGCCGCCTTTCGAGCCGCCCATCTGAATGCCCACGAGCCAGAGCTTGATGCTCATCTCGATCGCGTGCGCACGCATCATGTCGACGGAAACAAGCGGGTGATAGCGGTCCCCGCCTTTGTGCGGCTTGTCGGTGTGCGGCGAACGATGCCAGACGCGACAGGCCTTGTAGGTCTTCTTCGAGCCGTCGTCCTTGTAAAGCAGGATCCCGCCGCCCCATTCAAGTTTGAAATCGCTTAGGATCTCGACCTTCCAATCGGGCAGATTGAGCAGGCGTCCCGCTTCATTGATCCGCACGATGATGTTGTCAAAATGCTTGGTCGTGTTCTCGGTCGTCGTGACCATCGCCAACACTCCTTTCTTCGAACTGCCTTTACGCTACACCTCGTCACGGAGTCGGTCAACACGTGCGCGGTGCACAAAAAACAGGCGATTGCTCGCCTGTATGTTTCTCTTATGAACCGAAGCGCACCGTCTCGCGGAGCGCCCGAAGGACGTCGTCGACTTTGGGAATCACCGACCGAGGATGCCCGTCTGCGTCCCGCCTTGTGTAGGGCGGTATCACGTCCGGAGCAGTGACGCGCCTGATCGGCGCCAAGAGCGAGAGGATCGTCTTTTCCGCAAGCCGCGCCGCGATCTCCGCGCCGTATCCGCCGTTCCCTGCCGCTTCGTGGAGAATGACCACGCGTCCGGTCTTTTCTACCGACCGGTGGATGGTATCGAAGTCGAGCGGAGTCACCGTTGCGACGTCGATCACCTCGACGGAGACCCCTTCCCCGTCGAGGACATCCGCCGCCTTGCGGGCTTCGCGCATCATCGCGCCCCACGCAATGAGCGTCACATCCTTTCCTTCGCGCTCGACGAGAGCACGGTCAAGCGCGAGTGCGACGCCGTCATCCTCGACATCGTCTTTGTCGTGGTACATCCGCGTCGGCTCAAGGAACACCACCGGATCGTTATTCCTGATTGCGGCGAGCATGAGACCGTAAGCCGACTTGGGCGAGGACGGTATCACCACGCGCAGTCCGGGGATATGCGCAAAAAGCGCTTCCGGAGATTCGAGGTGATGCTCGGGAGATTGGACCCCCGCGCCGTACGGCATGCGGATGACCATCGGACAGGAGAATTTTCCCCGCGTGCGATGACGCATACGTGCCGCATGGCTTACGATATGCTCGAACCCCGCGTAGGAGAATCCGGCGAATTGGAACTCGACGATGACACGCACCCCCGCAATGGCCATGCCGACAGCATAGCCCGCAAGCGTCGCTTCATCGAGGCGTGAGTTTTCGACACGGTCGACGCCGAATTCTTCGGCAAGACCCTTCGTGACAAGGAAAACGCCGCCCTTCTTGCCGCCGATATCTTCGCCGATGAGCGCGACCGTCTTGTCACGCTTGAGTTCGTGGCGAAACGCAAGGTTGAGCGCTTCCACCATCGTGATCGCGCCCGCCGACCCCTTCACTGTTCCTTTCTCGTTCCCTAATGCGATGACCATGTCACACCCCTTTCGCGATGAGCAGAGCGCGCTGTTCCCGACACGATTGAACGTCGGGAACCGTCTCGAAAAGAAAATCGATGAGCTCTTTCGGGTCTTGCGGCGGGAAGGCAAGGTATGCGTCGCGGATCCGCGTCGCTTCCTTTTTTGTCTCCGCGAGCCACGCCGACTCTTCGCTCTCGTTCCAGTGCCCTTCCCGGATGAGGAACTTCTTCAGCCGGAGCAGGGGCTCGTTCTTCCACGCGCGATCGACCTCTTCCTGGTTGCGGTAATCTTTCGCATTGTCCACCGTCGTGTGGTCGGCAAGACGATACGTCACGGCTTCCACAAACGTCGGACCGCCGCCCGAGCGTGCAATCTGTATCGCACGGAGAAGCGTATGGCGCACCGCAATCACATCGTTGCCGTCGACGAGCACTGCGGGCATCGCAAAACCTGCGGCGCGCAGTGCCAGAGGCGACGTTGCCGTCTGCTCGCGCACCGGCATGGAGATCGCCCACTGATTGTTCTTGATGAGAAACACCACCGGAAGCTTCTTGGTGGCGGCCTCGTTCAAAGAGGTGTTGAAATCACCCTTCGAGGTCGAACCGTCGCCGCCGGAGACCACGACCGCACCTTCTTTCCCGAGTAGCCGCCTGCCTTTTGCAAGACCGACCGCAATGGGAAACTGCGTCCCGATCGGAACGGTGAGCGGAAAGAGCGAGTCGGGGTCCGCGAGCATATTGCCGCGCTCGTCGCCTCCCCAAAAAAGGAGCGTCGAGAGAAAAGCTTCGGTGCCTTTCGCGACCAAGAGCGTTCCCTGATTGCGATAGTACGGAACGAACACATTCCCTTCCGTCTCGGTGAGAGCGCATCCGGCGCCG
>MHLS01000025.1:3652-7775 GCA_001819095.1 Candidatus Lloydbacteria bacterium RIFCSPLOWO2_02_FULL_54_12 | reverse complement strand
GGCTTCTTCGCCTAACGTCGATGCGTAGGTGCCGATCTGTCCGACCCTGAACATGTTGATCGCCGTCTGGTCGAGCGTACGGGTCATGACCATGTGTTTGTACATACGGACCAACTCACTTGGATCCTTCGCGAAAGACGGGAGTCCGTCGGTCGCGAGATCGCCGTTTGCGTCGAGAAAACCGACGTGGTCGATCTTGAAACCATATTTCATGGTGCGACTCCTTGAGGGCGCGGCCGGCACATCGCGAACATCTCCTTGTGCGGATCTGTTTCAATGTGCAAGCCCTTCTGGCACCAATTCAAGCACTTCTGTAAAAATGCGCCAGTGACATACCCCTCTTTCCGAACAACAAAAACGGGCTTGCTATAGAGGCCTTTTTCGCGACTGTCCAAGATATTGACAAATAAAATAATTCTGCTATAATGGAAACAGCATAGGGAAGAGAAAATTCAACTTCTCACTCCCCACCCGACAATCACATTTTATTCAAGTAAATTATTTACACTAAAGCGGTTGCTCGGGCTGGGAATGAGGTGTTGAATTTTGCAGGCTGGTCCGCAGGCCTTACTCAAAGGGAGGCAACAAATGTTCCTCGTGTTCGCGATCGTCGCATTGCTCTTGGGGTCTCCGGGATGGGCTATCTTCTGGATCCTCCTCTATCTGCTTTTCCGCAAGTAGGCAGAGAAATCGAACGAGTTACGGAAAGCCACCAAGCAAGCGCGCGGGGGCTTTTTTATATGAACAAAAAACCGCAAGACTTGTCCTGTGGTTTTTTGTTCCCCGAAAATACAAGGTCCAACCTTGTATTTTGTTTAATTCCCTTCAACGAAGGTGAGTGCGCTCCCGCGCTTCCCTGCACGCCCCGTGCGGCCGATGCGGTGCACATAATCGTCAAATGAAGACGGTACTTCGTAGTTGATGACGTGGGTCACGTTCGGTATGTCGAGCCCGCGCGCCGCAACGTCGGTCGCGACAAGGATCTGCACGCGGTCTTCCTTGAAGTCTTTGAGCGCACGCTGGCGCTGGGGTTGGGACTTATTCCCGTGGATCGAAGCGGCGCGGAATCCTTCCTGCGTGAGGACGCGCGAGAGTTTCTCGACGCCGTGCTTGGTGCGGCCGAACAGAAGCACTTTGCCGAAATTCGGCTGCTTGAGAAGCATGCAGAGCTTGTCGAACTTCTCCGTCTTATCGCGCACGCGGATGATATCCTGTTCGACGTTCTTTGCCGTGTCCTGTTTCTTCACCGAAACGCGCAGTGGATTTAGGAGAAGCGGGCGCGCGAGGTCCTCTACTTCACGCGAGAACGTTGCGGAGAAAAGCAGTGTGTGCCGTTCTTTCGGAAGCCGCGCGATGAGATATTTGATGTCGTGAATGAATCCCATGTCGAGCATGCGATCCGCTTCGTCAAGTACGAGATTGTGGAACTCCGAAAGATCGAGTTCGCGTCGCTCAATCAGGTCCTTTAATCTTCCCGGCGTCCCGACGACCACGCGCACCTTGCGGCGCAGGCGTTCAATCTGCGTATTGATGGAAACGCCGCCGACCAAAAGAACCGAGTAAATGCCGACTCCGCGGGAGAATCCCATGAATTCCTCGTCGATCTGAAGCGCGAGTTCGCGCGTGGGAACGACGACGAGCACCTTCTCCGCCGGATGATGGAGCATTTTATTGATCAAGGGGACCAAGAACGCCGCCGTCTTCCCTTCGCCGGTATTGGCGATGCCGATCATGTCGTGACCCTTCAAAATATGCGGGATGCACTGGTCCTGGATCGCGGTCGGTATCTGATAGCCCTTTTGCATGATGTTGTGCTTCAGTCGAGCGTCAATCGCGAGGTCCGCAAACTGATGCGTCGGGAGGTACGGCTTCTCCTCTACTGTGGTCGCAACCGAACGGTTGACGAAACGCGTGACGTCGATATCCTCTCCCGGATTCCTGTTGTTTCTCGCGCCTCTTCCTCCGCTCCCGAAACCGCGGCCGAAGCTCGGGCGGGCACCGCCGGAAAATCCTCCCCTAAAAGACGATTGCCCGCCGCCGCCGAAAGACCTTCCTTGCGAAGGCCGTGACGTGCCAAAACCGCGCCCGCCCCCGCTATATCGAGAGGCACCTCCGCTATGCGAATGAGTAACACCCGCCGCTCCGTGAGCGGGCTTAGCGCCGAAGTGATGCGGTGCGGTTGCATCCTGTGTGTGCTCTCCGAACGCAAGGCGATCAAGTCGTGCGGCAAAATTCCCGCCGCCTTTCGTGCGCTTACGCGGAGGTTCATAACGGCCTCCGCCTCCGATGCCGCCTAATACAACGGCTCTACGCGTCCCATGATAGGGGCGCCCGCCTGCCGGTCGGGCAGACTTATTTCCTTCTTCCATAATTAAAAAACTAAAATTGATAGATCCCACATGCCACAACTCCTGTACCACTTGTGTTTCTGTGGAATCTCTCAATTTCGACGAGAGAGGAGTTCTATGAGTTACGACCACCTTAGCATAAGCGGCTGTTTCTGTCAATCACTTACGGTTAAGGAGTTAGACGGGAGTGTGGTATCCAAAATACAAAGCGAAAGATGGCCAACTTCTCCAAGGTCTCACCTTGCAAAGCACCACAAAGAGTACTTCCATTTTTCTAAGGGGAATACCCCTAAGAAAAATCGGTCGCCAAGGAGAGACCTTAGGCTATCTTTCACTTTGTATTTTGCTTAAAGCAATCGAAACTCTGCGATAGTCGCTTCAAGCACTTCACTCTTGCGCGCTCCCGCATCGGGAACATGCAGGTCGAGAAGAGGGATAAGGCGCTGCATTCCCTCGGGAAGCGAGAGCGCGGTGATCTCCGCTATAACGTCTTTGGCGACGGCGTCGGGGAGAAGCAATAACAGCCGTTTAAAAAGGATCTTTCCGAACGAGGCGATGACCTTCGCCTGCAGTTCGGGAGAAGATGCGCTTATTCCCAGCGCTTCGATGATCTCCTGTTCTCCCTGTTGTGTAAAATTGTCCATGATGAATTATGCGCCGGCAAATTGTTGACCCCGCTCGCCGCGGCGGGCGTCGTATACCTGCTTGCAGTTCCGATAGAGAAAGACCGGCGCGAGAAAGACGGTCGTGCCGGCGGAGAAGAGTGCGGCCTTCCCGAGTGCTTCGGCGTACGTCTCCGAGGGTCGTTTCGCCCACTCCCAACCCGCCTTCCCCCACGTCATCGCCTTGTCCCATGATTCGCCCAAGCGTGACTTCCCCTCGATGTCGAGGCGAGCGTCGGCGATCTCCATTTGGCGGAGCATTTCCTCGGCGCGTATTTCCAGACCGCGCTCCGGCGTAATAGAAAATTCAGCAATGGCAATGTCCTCTTCCGGAGCACCGTCCCGTTCGCCGGCTTCTGTTCGTTCCACGATCTCTTCCCTTCTCATAATAGAACGGTAGCGCGAATTTTCTTTTGGTGCAAACAATCGGGAAAAGCACAAGGTCGGACCTTGTACTTCTACGGTACGATCTTCCGATTCGACGCGTCGATACCGCGCACGTGGCGCGACCGCTCGGCTTCGGTCAGGAATTGTTTGCGCAGGCGCACCGACTTCGGCGTGATCTCGAGGTACTCGTCTTCCGCCATGATCTCCATGCCGTTCTCGATCGTGACCGGATGCGGAGGGATGAGATTGAGGGCATCGTCCGTGCCGGACGCGCGCATGTTCGTAAGTTGCTTCCCTTTTGTCGGATTGACGGGCATCTCGTCGCCTTTCGACGTATTCCCTATCACCATGCCTTCGTAGACTTCGGCCGTCGGACCGACATAGAGTTCGCCCCGTTCCTGAAGATTCGCGAGCGAGTAGCCGAGCGCCTTCCCGCTTGCCATCGAGACCATCGAGCCCGCCGCCCGCCGTTCGATCACCCCCGCGTGGGGCTTGAAACCGGCGACGCGTGCCGCCATGATGCCTTCGCCTTTCGTATCGACGATGAACTGATTGCGGTAGCCCAAGAGCCCGCGCGTCGGCCCCTCGAAGAGCATGCGCATCGTGTTGTGCGTCTCTGTCATATGCGTCATGATGGCGCCGCGCTCGCTTAATTTCTTGATGACCGCGCCCTGAAACTCGCTCGGCACGTCGACGGTGATCTCTTCGAACGGCTCGTGTTTCGCA
>MHLS01000025.1:0-3498 GCA_001819095.1 Candidatus Lloydbacteria bacterium RIFCSPLOWO2_02_FULL_54_12 | reverse complement strand
GACGCTCGCGAATCTGCCGCGAAGTCACGAACTTTCCTTCGCGGCCGGCGAACGGAGAGTTGTTCACGAGGAAGTTGAGCTCGATCGTCGGCTCGTCGACGGTGATGGAAGGGAGCGGCTGGGTCTCCGCGGAATGCGCGATGGTCTCGCCGATGTAGATCTCGGGGATGCCGGCAACAATGCCAATGTCACCCGCAACGATCTCGTTCGCCTCCTCGCGCTTGATCCCTTTAAAGGTAAAGAGTTTCGTCACTTTGCCTTTGTAAGGATCCGCACCTTCTTTCAATACGACGACGTTGTCGCCTAATTTTACGGTTCCGTCCGCAACGCGAACGATAGCGAGACGCCCGAGATAATTATCGTAGGCGAGATTGAACGGTTGCGCGCGAAGCACTTCCCCGCTCGATCCGGACGCGACGGGAACGTATTCGAGAATAAGATCGAGGAGAGGCGAAAGGTCGACGCGCGGGTCGGCAAGTTCGCGGATCGCTATCCCTTCGCGGCCGATGGCGTAAACGACGGGAAAGTCGAGTTGCTCTTTATTGGCACCCAAGTCCATGAAGAGTTCGAGTACGCCTTCTTCCGTGGCATCGGGGTCGGCGGCAGGCTTGTCGATCTTGTTGATGACGACGATAGGCCGGAGTCCGAGCTCGAGAGATTTCTTGAGCACAAAACGGGTCTGGGGCATCGGCCCTTCTTGCGCGTCGACGACCAAGAGTACGCAGTCGATAGAGCGAAGCACGCGCTCGACCTCGGAACCGAAGTCGGCGTGGCCCGGCGTATCGACGATATTGATCTTGGTACCCTTATAGAATGCCGAGGTGTTCTTGGAGTAGATGGTGATACCGCGCTCCAGTTCGAGGGCATTCGAATCCATGCTCTCGCCCTCGACGAACATGCCCGTCTGCCGCATGACGGCGTCGGTCAAGGTGGTCTTCCCATGATCCACATGGGCGATAATGGCGATGTTTCGGATTTCCATCCCGTTAGAGATTATTCGTGTTCATTAAGGGTTGTCGCGTCAGTCTTTATCGTGCTGAAGAAAGCTGTGTCGATGGCATCACCTCGAGTACGGAAGTGCCCGGCACTTCCCATCTCTAACGGGATCCATAAACTAAACACGCCCGTCGGGGCGCAGGTAGGGAAAATATACATGATTGCAACATATTTTGCAACACGCTGTTGACCAAAAGATAATGCGTGGTAGCATCGCAGACAGAGTGCGTTTGCTACAGATCATCGGAGGCATGGATGAACACCGCTCCTCGGCCTCAAAAACCGAAGCCAAAGATTCTTATCGACCGTGCGCAGTGCCGAGTGATAGCGGAACACATCGCCAAGCTCGGTGTACCAAAAGACGAAGAAGACCCGATGGCGCTTTCCTTCCCTCCGCTCGTCGCGGAGAACGCATGGTGGACCGTCGTCGCTATTTGCCACCAGACGACCCCCGTTCAGGGGACCGCGTTTCGGGGCTATGTCGGCGGCGTACTGCGGAAAGGCTGGGACTATCTTCTCCAGAAGTCGATCGTCGAAGCGAATCGTGACCCGAAACTCTTTACGCGCGCATGGCTTGAGCAGGTCTCCGGAAAAGACCTCATCGACCTGTACCACGACGACACCGAAGGAGACACGCTCAACCGTCCTTGGTCGCGCGCGGAACTTCTGCGTGAACTCGGGGCGTTCCTTGCGCGAAACGGCTGGGTAAGCATCCGTGAATGCTACTCCGCCTCGGAAAGTTACATCATCCGAAAAGACGGTGGCGGGCTCGCCGAGCGCATGCAAACGGTCAAGGCGTATGCGGATCCGGTGGAGAAAAAGTTCTTCTATTTTCTCGCGCTCATGCAAAATCAGGGGTTCTGGAAGTATCGCGACCCGAAACACTTGAGTTCGCCGGTGAACTACCACGAGCAGCGCGGCCACTTCCGGCTCGGATCGGTCAAGGTCACCGACCCTGAATTAGAAGCAAAGATCCGTACGCGGGTGAATATCACCCCCGAAGAAGATATCGAGATACGCTTCGCGGTGAGGCGCGCGATCGAGTACATCGCACGACTCCTCGGCATCACGCCAGCGATGGCGCATTACTTCTTCTGGAACTACTTCAGGAACTGCTGTGCCCGTGAAGCGGTCCACTGCGGCGGTTGCGGCAACGCCTGCAAACTTCCCGAACGCTATCGCATGGGCCAGCACTCTTGCGTTCTTGCTCCGGCTTGCAAGTCGCGAGGAATGCCGGTCAAGGAAATGCTCATCGAGCCGAGGCTCGATGACACGATCTGGCAATAATGTGCATGAACCCCTCTTCCGTGAGAGGGGTTTTGTTTTACGCCAGTGTATGCAAGAATGCGCATCATGGAGAAACGCACACCAGTAAGACCCGCGGGGAAATTCAACTTCCCTATTCGAGCGCACAAAGGCGGCGCGAAGACGCTCAAGAGACAAAATGGGAGCTCGAAACCCTCCGCGCCATTCCCGCAAAAACCGCCGTATCGGCCTGACCACCGAAATTCTACTGACACGGGTGCGTCACGCCCAAGGTCCGACCTTAAAGCTGTTTCCCCAAGGTCGGACCTTGGGCGTCAGAAATTTGTTCGCCCAAAGCCGCCGAGAACTGCGTATGCAAGCTATGCGCCAAAGGAACGGGCGAGCACTTCATGGGGCGCCGTTTCCTCGTGGTACGACAAACACCTTGCCGGTTCGGACACCTATCATGCAAAGATCATCCTCCCCAACCTCCTTCGCCTCGTCGCACCCGAAAAGGGTGAGCATATCCTCGACCTCGCCTCCGGAGAAGGATATTTTACGCGCGCCTTTGCCGAGAAGGGTGCGCTCGTCACGGGACGCGAGATCAGCCCTGAACTTGTGGCGACCGCGCAAAAGAAAAGCGGTGCGGGAACGACCTACAGCATCGGGAGCGCCGACGATCTCTCACTCTTCAAGGACGAACAGTTTCACAAAGCCGTCGTCGTTCTTGCGATACAGAACATCAGAGAGATGCAAAAAGTATTCGCCGAAACGTCGCGGGTCCTCAAAAAAGACGGGGCTCTGCATATCGTTATGAACCACCCCGCGTTCCGCATACCAAAGCGATCCGGCTGGGCCTACGATGAAAAACAAAAAATCCAATACCGCCGTGTCGAGCAATATCTTTCAGAATCACGTGAGACCATCGACATGCACCCCGGCATGAAGGACTCTCCGCAGACGCTCTCCTTCCATCGTCCCCTTCAGTACTACGTGAAAGCACTCGTGAAAGCCGGATTCGTCATCGACCGTTTCGAAGAGTGGATCTCGCACAAGGAGAGCGACTCGGGTCCGCGCGCAGAAGCCGAGAACCGTGCGCGAAAGGAGATACCGCTTTTCTTATACATCCGCGCAAGAAAAATCTAACACCCCGCTGATACGGGGTGTTTCAAACGTGCCGCTCCTCACTCGAGAGATAATACCCAAAATCACCGGTTTATTCCCCGGTGTTTTTTGTACCCTTTTTCTTTCTCTTCG
>MHLS01000024.1:20197-26432 GCA_001819095.1 Candidatus Lloydbacteria bacterium RIFCSPLOWO2_02_FULL_54_12 | reverse complement strand
TTGAATGGGCGGCCAAGAAAGACCCTGGGGTGGAGGAATCCCAAAGAAGCATTACGAGAGCTGTTGCATTAAATTTTTGGAAGGAAGCTGCTAAAATTATGGTTGTAAAAGGCAGGTTCCATGTGTTTAGGTATAAATGGTTGAAAAGTCCGGAATTATGCCTGCCTCCGGGAGGACGAGCTCTAAAAGGTCTTTAATCTCTCGGATATTTCGGAGTATTCCGTTCCAATTCAATTCCTTGATGGGCACTCGACCAACAGAAAGCCGCCTTTGGGCGGTTTTCTGTTGCCGTCGAAAGTCACTGGTAATTTTCTCAAGCAGGAATGAAGGAGTTTTTTGCGTTGATTTCTATCGGCGGGTGAGTATAGTGCGCTTACACTATATAATGGTGACATTATCCGCGCCCCCGTGGTGAAACGGATATCATATCCGCCTTCGAAGCGGCTGTTCCAAGTTCGAGTCTTGGCGGGGGCATAGTAAGATAAGCGTAATGGCAAAACAATTCACGGTTCCCGACGAAATATCGCGGGTCACCGAAACCCTTGAGCGGGGCGGTTTTGAAGCGTACTTGGTCGGCGGATGCGTGCGCGATCTGTATCGCGGAGTTCCGCCGAAAGATTGGGACATCACAACGAATGCGAAACCCGAGGAGATACAAGCGCTTTTCCCGCACTCTTTCTATGAGAATGACTACGGAACCGTTGGCGTCGTGAACGAGGGAATTCCCGAAAATCCGAACGATCCCAAAGCCTCATTGCGGGTCGTTGAGGTGACGCCGTACCGCAAAGAAACGACCTACAGCAACTTCCGCCATCCGGACAAGGTCGACTTTGACGGGACGCTCGAAGACGACCTCATGCGCCGTGACTTTACGATGAACGCGGTCGCCTACAATATCACCAAACGCCGACTCGTTGACCCCTACGGCGGCGAGAAGGGCATCGAACGCAAACTGATCAAAACCGTCGGAAAACCCGAGGACCGCTTCAACGAAGACGCCCTGCGTGTCATGCGAGCGGTGCGCTTCAGCGCCGAACTGGGCTTCACTATTGAGAAAGAGACGATGGATGCCGTGGTGAAATTCGCCCATCGGCTCGAAAAGATAGCGGCGGAGCGACTACGCGATGAGTTCACGAAGATCATCATGAGCGAGCGCCCGATGGGGGGTATTGTTCTTCTCCAAAAAACGGAGGTGCTAAAACATGTCTTGCCGGAGTTGGAAGAGGGGTTGGGGTGTGAACAGAACGGCGACCACATCTATCATGTGTGGGAGCATAACTTGCGCGCGCTTCAGCATTCAGCCGACCGCAGATGGCCGCTTCACGTCCGTGTCGCTGCGCTTCTCCACGACGTCGCAAAGCCGGCAACGCGCAAATGGTCGGACGAGAAAAAAGATTGGACATTTTACGGACATGACGTCGTGGGCGGACGCATGAGCGCAAAAATGCTTGAGCGGCTGAAATTCCCGAGAAAGTTCATTGACGATGTCTCCCTGCTCGTGCGTTACCATTTATTCTTCTCGGACATCGAGAAGATTACGCTCTCCGCAGTGCGTCGCATCGTCGCCAATGTGGGGCCGGAGCTCGTGTGGGATCTCATGAACGTCCGCGCATGCGACCGGATAGGCATGGGACGTCCGAAAGAAACGCCGTACCGCCTGCGCAAGTATCACTCGATGATCGAAGAAGCGATGCGCGCGCCGGTTTCCGTCGGCATGTTGAAGCTAGACGGCGCGAAGATCATGGAGGCAACAGGGGAGAAGCCTTCACCGCGCATCGGCTGGATACTCCACACGCTCTTCGAGGAGGTGCTGGAAGATCCGCAGTTGAACACCGAAGAGTACTTACTGAAACGCACAAAAGCGCTTGCCGCGCTTCTCCCCGAAGAACTCCGAAAACTCGGTGAGGCCGGAAAAGAGAAAAAAGAAGAAAAAGAGCAGGAAGAAGTTGGGGCGATACGGAAGAAATATGGCGTAAAATAGACATTTTATCTGTACGAGGTCCGACCTTGTACCGACATGCAACAAAGCTTTTTGTGTGTCAACTAACGATACAGCGTGGTGAAGCCTCACTTTGCAGTGGAGACAAAAATTGACAAAAGTCATATATAATGTAATATATTCCTAGGTACCTTGAGGAGATTGGGGCCAAATTTCGTAACTTTTCTAGAAAGAGGTGACTCATGTCCGACGCTTTCGATGCAACGAATGCGCAGGTGATGGAAATACCGCGGGGGAGACCCGTGCGGGAACAGGAAGACATCCGGCCCGACATCGGAGGGATAATACCCAAAATCACCGGATCGTCACTCTTCATCGTCTTTACGCCGCGATTCAATGCGGTGGTGGCGGCATTCTCGAAAGAGGACCTGCTGTACAAACTGCCGTGCGGGAAAGTCGAGCATCGGGATATCCCCGGACCGGAGAGCGTAGAGTTCAAAGATCTCATCACAAAGCTCTATGGCGGCGACACGCTTCCCTACGCCGAACTCGTGAAGGCAGTGGCGGGCGGCAAGCGTCTGGACTACCGCACAACGACCGAGAACGATGCTTCCCCCGAATACGCAGCATTTCTCTCGGCGCTTGCGAGACGGTGTGCGCTACGGGAACTGAAATCGGAAACGGACATCGGCGAAGGTGAACTCGTCTACGTCGGTCAACTCGCCTACACGCGGCCGATCTACAAGCGGGATAAATTCCTCCGCCAGTTTCACTTCTTCGGTATTCTCGAGCGCCAGAATCAGTTGAGCCGCAACTGCACCGAGAGCTCGGAAATGGGGGACCCGGAGTATTGGGACCCCGTCGAGATCCTGCGCTGGGACGTACCGTTCGAGCGAAAACTGAATCCGTACCACCGGATCGCATTTGCGCGCTGTCTGATCGAAATGCGTGATCAGGGCGTTGCAAAGGAAGTTTCCGACTTCGCCGCGCTCTTGAAACGAATCGCCGACGCCGGATTTGACATCGACGAATACGAAACGAGCATCAAGGTGTTCATGAAGAACCGCGATCCGCGAACGTAACACATTGCTCCACGGAGCATCCTCCCCTCGACAGGGGAGGACTTTTTTTGAGCGCGAACGGTGCACGGCCCGTCAGGGCGTGACGACCTTCGATATTTGACAATCCAATAAAAACGTTTTCTTGTGTTAGACCAAGATTAGTGAACAGTCCTTTGACTAGGGAGGAAGAATGACCGCTCCAAAAACGCCACCCACGGAGTCCCTTGAGGACCTTTTTGGACTTCTTGAAGTGAGTCCGTTCGCATCAGGGGAGGTACTCCGCGCGGCGCACAAGGCGCTCATGATGAAGTACCACCCCGACAACGCCAAAGGCTCGGCGAACGAAAAACGTGCGCAGTCGGTGGATCAGGCGTATCGCATCCTATCAAACGACAGGGAGCGTGCGCGATTCGCACAGAAACTGAAAGACCGCACGGGGATCACCGTCGGACCCTATGTCATCAGGAAACTCATCGCCGAAGGCGGCTTCGGGCGAACGTACATCGGCGAACACACGCTGACGAAACTTCCGGTCTGCGTGAAGGACTGCTCCGCCATCGAGCCCGAGTTCGACGACGTGCTGGTACAGGAAGCGAAAGCGATGTGGGACCTTCGACACTTCGCGATCCCTGCGGTGCGCGACGTACTCCATCTCGACAACGGTCGCCTTGCGCTCGTCATGAGCCACATCAAAGGAAAGACATTGGAGCAGGTCGTCGAAAAAGCGGGCCGGCTCGACCCTGAACATGTGGCGTGGATCACGGAGCGCGCATTGAACGCACTCATGTATCTGCATCATCACGGCGTCATCCATGGCGACGTGAAACCGCAGAACATCATCATTCAGCCCGAGCATACGCTGGTCCTCGTCGACTACGGCCTCGCAGTGGTGAAACAATCATCGCACGTGGCGAGCAAAGGCTTCACGCCTTTCTACGCTCCGCCTGAAGAGGTCGCGGGCCAGCCGCTCTTGCCCGAGTCGGATTTCTACAGCCTCGGCATGACCATGATCTACGCCTTAAGCGGGAGCCACGATCACGTCGCTCGCGCAAATGTGCCGAGCCATGTGCCGCCCGAGATGTGCGACTTCATCAAGCGGTTGATCGTGCGCGATGTCCTCGGACGGCCGCAGTGGGACAAAGACAACCTCTTCGAGGAGATTCAGAAGTTGCGCGTCGATGTGTTCGGACGTTCCCGTTCGGGCATGAAAAAACTTCCCGGAGTGGATTAACCGCTCCACCAACCCCAACCACAAAAGGAGACAGCGATGTCCGAGTCAGGCGACTACACACCCGCACCGTACTGGAGCGACCACAAATCCTTCAAGACTGCGCGGGCACACTACGACACCAAGGCGGCACGCAGTTACGACGACGCCGTGAGCGACGGCAAAACGCTCAAAGACCTCATCCCAGCTTCCGTCACGACGGAAAGCTCGGCGCCGCTCGTCATCGTCACGGACGAGACGGGATCGATGGGCGAATGGCCGGCGGTCATCTTCTCGAAACTCCCGTACCTCGAACATGAGGCGAAAGAATATCTCGGTGACGACGTGGAGATCAGCTTCGCCGCGATTGGCGACGCGCACACGGGAAGCGAGAAATTCTGGCTCCAAGTGCGGCCGTTCGCCAAAAAGAAGGCGATTAAGACCGAGCTGGAAAAACTGGTCATCGAGGGTGCCGGCGGCGGGCAAGTCTCCGAGACGTATGAGATGGCCGCGCTCTACTATGCGCGCAAGTGCGAGATGCCCAAGGCGATCAAGCCCATCATCATCTTCATCGGAGACGAGAAGCCTTACGACATGATCGCGAAGGAGCATGCGAAGATGGTCGGTGTCTCCGGTGAAAGCCGCATCGCGACGAAAGACGTCTTCGAAGAGCTCAAACGCAAATTCAGCGTCTATCTGATCCTCAAGCCCTACGAGGGCGGTTCGTCCAACACGATGGGTAGCGTCAATCGGGGGATTCGTGCGGCATGGGCCGAACTCGTCGGCGAAGACCATATTGCCGATCTGCCCTCCGCCGACCGCGTCGTCGACGTCATCTTCGGCATTCTGGCAAAAGAGACCGCGAAGGTCCCGTACTTCGTCGAGGAACTGAAGGATCGCCAACTCAAGGACAAGGGCGGCGCCGCGAAGGTCGAGACCGTAATGAAGTCGCTCAAGACCATCCATGCGGCACTCCCTGCGCCGGATACGAAGAAAGGCGCGGGGAGCGGCAAGTCGCAACTGCACACCACGAAGAAAAGCGGCGGGGCGACGAAGCGACTCGTGGACTAAGGCGGGGAGCAATGACCCATCCGCCCCCTGTCTGCGACACCGAACTTCTCGTAACGCTCTGGCCGAGTTTCCCGCACTTCCCGCGTTTTGCGACGGATCCCCGTTTGTCGGGGATCCGCCTGAACAGCGCGATGATCGGGGTGCCCGACTTGAAGAAAGAGTTTGCGCTCCTTGAAGAGTACAGACCGACAGTACCACTTTACTTCGACATCAAGGGGAAGCAGCTGCGCATTCAGGAGGTCAACCTGCTAAAATCAAAAAGCGGAATGCCCGACCTCGAGCTCGTCTTGAACCATCCGATAGCGGTGGAAACCCCTTCGTTGGTGTTGTTCAAGGCGGGCTCCGACAGCGCAAGTCTTCGTGAATTGCGCGACGGCGGAAAACGCCTCGTCTTCGACGGAGGCCCGCGGTACATGGTCGCGCCGGGCGAGTCGCTGTGTGTCCGTCACCCGAGCCTCGAAGTGCTTGGTCCGACATTCACCGATGTGGAGCTCGAAAAGATCCGCCTCGTGAAAGAGTTCGGGTTCACGCGCTGGTTCCTCTCGTATGTGGAGAGCCAGCGCGAGGTTGACGAGTTCCTCGAGCTGGTCGGCAAAGACACGGAGGTCTGGCTCAAGATCGAAAATCTCCCCGGACTGCGTTACGTGTCCGAAGAATTCGTGAAGCGCCCGAATCTCACGCTCGTCATGGCGCGCGGTGATCTCTATGTCGAGGTCGACCGCCCACATGACATTCTGGGTGCGCACCGCCTCCTCATCGAAAAAGACCCCGAAGCGTGCGCCGCGTCGCGGATATTGCTCTCGGCCATGGGGAATGCGAATCTGACGGTGAACAACATCCGCGGACTCGCCAAGAGTGCGCGCAAAGGCCAGGTCGACGCCGCGAGGATCATTGCCCTCATCGAGGAGGGCGAGCGGGACCCGACGCCCTCGTGCGCGGATTTCTCGGAACTGGCGT
>MHLS01000024.1:11395-20181 GCA_001819095.1 Candidatus Lloydbacteria bacterium RIFCSPLOWO2_02_FULL_54_12 | reverse complement strand
TGTCTCAAGGGCAAACTCCTCGGGCGAGCGGTGAATGCCTTCGGGCAGTTCCGCGACGCATACCGAGGCATCGGGGAGCCTTCCTAGCATGTGCATGACGGCAACAGCGAACCTGTTGCCGTTTTTTATTTATTTTTATGTTGCAATCTCCACCCACACCGGACAGTGGTCGGATCCGTAGACGCCCGAGGAGATTCCTGCGGATTTGAGTTTGCCGAACAACTCGGGTGCAATGAAGAAGTAGTCGAGTCGCCAGCCGACATTGCGGTCGCGCGCCGCGCTTTTGATGTCCCAATAGGAATACGCGCCCTCTTTGTGCGGATGAAAATTCCGGTATGTGTCCACGTAGCCGTGGTAGATGAGCTCATCGATCCATGCGCGTTCCTCGGGAAGGAAACCGGTGTTCTTTTCGTTCTCTTTCGGTCGCGCGAGGTCGGTCGCTTCGTGGGCCGTATTCACGTCACCGCAAAAGACGACCTTCTTTCCTTTCTTGCGTAGACCTTCGACGTACTTCAAGAAAGCGTCGTAAAAGTCGAGCTTATACTTCAAACGCTCCGGACCGCCGCCGCCGTTCGGAAAGTATACGTTCAAAAGGACAAACTTTTCATAGTGTCCGATAACAATGCGCCCCTCGTCATCGAACCTTTTTATGCCGATACCGTATTCGACCTTCTTGGGCTCTACCTTCGAATAAAGCGCAACGCCACTGTAACCCTTCCGCCCCTTCGAGTGAGCAAAATAAGCAAAATACCCCTTCGGGTTCCGCACCTCCTCGGGAAGTTGTTCGGGTTCCGCCTTGGTCTCTTGGAGGCCGACGACGTCCGGCGCTGTTTCAGAGAGCCAGTCGACAAATCCTTTCTTTGCCGCAGCGCGAAGGCCGTTCACGTTCCACGAAACAAGTTTCATGGAGATAGTATAACAAAAAGTTCCAAAGAACCTGTCCCGAGCTACGCTTGCAAAGGTGCGGCGGAACGATTAGTCTTCGGTGAGAAGATGTCTCACACAAGGAGAAGCCGTGGCAACCAGATCTCCGGCAACACTGAAGCTTGAATTCACGCGCACGGGGGACCACAAGCCCGTGAAGGTGAAACTCGAATGCGAACTCGCGGCACCGAAGCCGAACCCGGAACACGCGACGCTTGCGCACATCGCCCCGCTCAAGTTCGTCTGGGACGATGTCCTTTACTATCCGACATTCCAACGGTTCAAGGAGTCCAATACGCTCTATCGGAACATCGCGACCTGCATTCTCTGTTTCCGCGCAAGCGACCCCAAGATAAGCGATTTCGACATCATGGCGTGGTTCATCACACCCAACGAGTTTCTCGATCGGGAAACGCCCCTTAAGGTCGGACGACACCCCGACAAAGAAGTGCGTAACCGCATCATCGAAGCCGCCGAACAGAACGCGCCGCTCGGGCTCACCAGATAGTGCCAAACATCCGCCTAGGCGGATGTTTTTGTTTCACAAAACGGGGCTCACGCCGCCTTTCTCTCTGCCGCGGGGGGGGTTTCACGGGAAACATCCTGCCGATCGTTTTTCCTCAACGCTTCCCCGAATGATATTTCTTATACACTTCTTTCAGTCGCTGGTCCGTCACATGGGTGTAGATCTGCGTTGTCGTGATGTTCGCGTGGCCAAGCAGTGCCTGCACAGAGCGGAGGTCGGCGCCGTTCTCCAAAAGGTCGGTCGCGAAACTGTGACGAAGCACGTGCGGGGTGACCTTCTTCGATATTCCCAACTTGACCGCATAATGTCGCACCAGACGTTCCACGGAACGCGGGGTGAGCCGGAGAGACCCCTTATCCTTCGCTAATCCCTTTTCGTCACCTCGTCCGATGTGGATGAAGAGTGCGTCATCCACATCTGTCCTTTTCGCGAGATAGTCCTTGACCGCTTTCTTGGCCGTATCGGACAAAAAGACAAGGCGGACTTTTTCGCCCTTACCGCGGATCGAGAACTCATCGCGGTCAAGGTCAATATCGCGCGAAAGTCCGCAAAGTTCCGAAACACGGAGTCCTGTAGAGAAGAAAAGCTCAAGAATGGCACGGTCGCGGAGTGCCGAGATACTCTCTCCGGTCGGAGCGGAAAGGAGGCGCCGAAGGTCCTGTGAAGAAATGAGGTCAAGCTCGTGCTCGGGTGTCTTGGCGAGCTCGATCTTCTCCGGCGATACAACAGAAACCCCTTCGCGCGCAAGGTACTTGAGGAACGCCCGAAGTGCGATCAAGTAGTAATTCTGTGTCCGCTTCTTAAGCGCCGAAGAGGGGACGCCTTTCTTTCCTTCATGTGCGCTCTGGCGGTTAAGCCATAGTCGGTACTCCCGCACGAGGTCCTGTGTGATATCCTCGGGTCTTTTCACTTTTGCGAAACGTATAAAGCGCAACAGGTAACGGTCATAATTCTCTACGGTCTTGAGGCTTCTTCCTTTTTCTATCTCCGTGTACTCGAGAAATCGCTGTTTCCAGCCTTGAATATCCATTCCCTTATTATAGGCCCCATGGTCCACTGTGCATAATTCTTGAAAGCGGTCTTCGCGGATGATACGATAAGAGAGTAGCAGACGTATGTCTCAAGAATCTCCAAATTTCGAACAAGAGGCGTTCAATATCAGCGACGGCATGGATCCGATATCCGTCCCCGACCGGATCACCAAGGAAAACTACTCCGCGCTGTTCGGCAATACTCTTCCGGAAGGCCTATCGCCCGACATCTTTGAGGGCGGCGAACTTCACTTGGAACGGTAATCCCCGTCGATTTCATGGGACCAACAAAAACAAAAGACGCGCTCAAGAAAAAGAACGCCGCAGGAGGAGCCGAGGCCGAACACATTTACGCAACGATCAACAAGGAGCTGGAAATGGTCCTCTCCGGTAGCGACAAGATCATCTTCGGCCCGAGCGAAAACTTCGAGTATACCGCCCCCCTTGAAGATTTCTTCAAGTCAAAGAAAGGGGGATCTTCGGCCGAATAGTTGCGCTTTTTTTGCTTTTGTGCTACACTCTTCCGCATGCTGACTGCAAAAAAGAAGCTCACGGTCATGGGGAAATTCCAGCGCCACGCGACGGATACCGGCTCGCCGGAGGTCCAGGTGGCAGTTTTGAGCCAGCGGATCAACGAGCTTGCGGCACACTTAAAAGATAACAAGAAAGATCACCACTCGCGCCGCGGACTCTTGAAGATGGTCGCTGACCGCCGTTCCCACTTGAAGTATCTGAAGAAGAAGAGCGCAACGAAACACAACGCACTCGTCAAAAAGCTCGGCATCAAATAGCGCCTGCCGCATGTGCAGTTCGCTGTTCTAAAGTTTTTATAACTGTTCGCAATTTTTAATAAGTTTTGTTTACCGGTGTTCGGTTCCCCTGCTTGCTGTAAAGCTGGCGACTGACGACCGGCAACTATAATTATGGCTATCATCAAACACAACGACCAGCGCGTCGGTTTTTTCATTGACACGCAGAATCTCTATCATAGTGCGAAAAACCTTTATAACGACGCGCGGGTGAACTTCGGCGCAATGGTCAAGAACGCCGTCGGCGGGCGCAAACTCGTCCGCGCTTTGGCCTATGTCATCTCGACCAAGACCGGCGAGGAATCGGCGTTCTTTGAGGCGCTCGGGAAGATCGGCATCGAAACGCGCTCAAAGGAACTGCAGGAGTTCTGGGGGGGTGCAAAGAAGGCGGACTGGGACGTCGGCATGGCGGTCGACGCTATCCGCCTCGCGCCGAAACTGGACACAGTCATTCTTGCGACAGGGGACGGTGACTTCATTCCGCTCGTGGAATACCTCCAGAACCAAGGGTGTCAGGTCGAGGTCGTTTCGTTCGGCAAATCGACATCCGGCAAACTGAAAGAGGCGGCGGACGACTTTTTCGACCTCTCCCTCGATCCGGAAGCGTATCTCCTCGGCCACCGTGGAAGACCCAAGCGCCCCGAGCGCGGAAGAGGCCGCGCAGTGACACTCTAAAATTATTCCAACTCTCACCAGTTAGAATCCCGCCGGTCACCCAGTTTCAAGAAACGGCTCAACAGAGAGCCGTTTTTTTTGATACCCCAATTTCACTTCAGAACTTTTGGGTGTAGGATAAGCGAATGATTAAAGGTGCTCACAAGTGGCTGATCTCCGTTCTGAGCATCGGGGGAGTTTTACTCGTCGGCGCTGTCATGGTCATGGCTCAAAGGGCTGATCTTCGTAGTTATTTCCAAATCATAAATACAGAGAAAAGTAGCACCACAACCCCCGATGTCGCAACAAATACCGAGGAAGAAAACTATTTTGATTATCTCGAAAAGAACCTTCTTCCGACCGATGAGATAATCCTAATTAATGAGGGAACTTCCACTTCCCCTAATTTCATTACGCTACACTTAGAAAGCATAGGGAAAACGATCTCGTTTGAACACGCAAGCTGGATGGAGCCAGCGGGGTTCTATAGGTTAGAGATCCTTGATCTCAGCGAAACCACCGCATTCAACGTTAAGGAACTCGCCACAGGCTGGTGGAACATTAGCCAGAGTGAAGAATTGTTCATTCAAACAGAGGAGCGCATACACAGCCTCATAAGAGATACTGAGGAGTGGAAACGTCGGGTGATCACCTCCCGTCAGTACTATCAAGATCTCATCGACAGAGGGGCTTCGGCTGAATCATCTGTTGATGTGGAAGCAGCAAAGAAACTGAACAGGAGTTACCAACTTAGCGTTTGGATCTCCGGCGACCAATTGAAATTGATTGACGCGTTAATTGCCATCAGACAAAGAACTTTATGGGCAATGAATGAGGGGGAATTCATTGATGTCATGCGGGCAGATAGGGACTCGGCAGCATCGTGGAAAGTAGCGCTTTGGTATGACAAGGGGATCGATGTTGTGGATTCCGAAAGGTTCAAGCTTGAAAAACAAATAGGCGAAATCAACGACAAAAAAATCAAGGGTTTAATGAACGACATAAGCGGACTCACCAGCAACCTCAACAAACTTCAGGCCGAAGTTGAGTCCGATACTAAGTCTTGTCAATCTCTCTATGGAACAAATGTGGAGGGGTACCAACAGCAATGCTATTGTGCAGATGGCTATGAATTCAACAAGGCCAAATCAGCTTGTGTGAAAATATCCATTTCTGATGCCACAAAACCAGAAAACCTGTCACACGATGGTTTTTGCATTAATTCTATTCCATACTCCAAATGGCGCATATCTCTCAGAACCGCAGTTCCGGCTTGCGAATGTGAGTTTGGGTACACGTGGAATACCGATCATTCAGCGTGTGTAAAATAATTCTCCACCCCAATTGAAACTGACGGGCTTTTGTTTTTTTGTAGTTCTGCTAGAGTGTTGCTATTAGTAGCTGTGGCATCCGGATCATCGGGTTGAACGCCTCCGTTCAATGCGAAAATCTGGATACCACTTTTTATCGAATCCGAGGTCCGACGAATTCCAAGGGCAACCCTTAAGAATTCTAAGGGGTTGCCCTTAAGCCGGAACCTCGGATGCAATTTATTATGCATACAGAATCCTATGAAGTGGAGATCGGCGGAAAAAAATTGATTGCCGAATTCACCGACCTTGCGGACCAAGCTCACGGCTCGGTCATCGTGCGCTATGGGAATACTACCGTCTTGGCGACGGCGGTCATGTCGAATAAAAAACGCGACGGGGGAGATTTCTTCCCGCTCACCGTCGATTTCGAAGAACGCTTCTATGCGGCGGGGCAGATCCTCGGCAGCCGCTTCATGCGCCGCGAAGGACGACCGTCCGACGCTGCAGTACTTTCGGGGCGTGTCATCGACCGTACGATCCGCCCATTGTTCGATCAACGTATTCGCTACGACGTCCAAGTGGTCATTACCGTACTCTCGATAGACAAGGACGAGCCGGATGTGCTCGCCGTGAATGCCGCATCGATCGCGCTTGTCACCTCGGATATTCCCTTTGGCGGACCGGTCTCCGCGATACGCGTTGCGCGACAGAACGGAATATGGGTGACGCTTCCGCCGTTTCGCGTTGAGGAAGGGCAGGACATCATCGAGGGCGACTGCGAGCTTGTCGTCTGCGGGCGTGACGGCAACGTGAACATGATCGAAATGGGAGGGAAGGAAGTTCCGGAAGACGTCGTCATGGAGGGACTCACCTACGCAAGCAAAGAGATCGAGAAGTTGCAAAAATTCCAAAAGGAAATCATCGCGAAACGCGGAAAGGCGAAACGTTCCGTTCTACTCCTTGAGGTAAGTGACGAGGTTAAGAAACTCTTTTCCGAAAAGGTCGCGCCGAAACTTGAGGAAACCATCTTCTTCGAAGCGGGCCGTGCGCGCGAATACGCGCTTCAGGCGGAGTGGATGAAGACCGTAAGCGAGGTCGAGGGCATGGACCCGATGCAGGCGGAGCACTATTTCGACGATGCGGTGAACGAGCTCTTACACAAAAAAGCGATCGAGGGAAATAAGCGCCCTGACGGACGCAATTTTGACGAAGTGCGTCCCTTGTTTGCGCAGGCGGGCGGAGTGTCGCCGGTCCTTCATGGAACGGGGATATTCTACCGCGGCGGGACGCATATTCTCTCCGCGCTTACGCTCGGCGGCCCTCAAGACTCCCAGCTCGTCGAGGGCATGGAGTTCCAGGGAAAGAAGCGCTATATGCATCACTACAACTTTCCGCCGTATTCTTCCGGAGAGACCGGACGCATGGGCGGGATGAACCGCCGCGCCATCGGCCACGGGGCGCTCGCGGAGAAGGCGCTTGTTCCGGTACTCCCCGACAAAGAAGTATTTCCGTATACCATCCGCATTGTTTCGGAGTCGATGGCTTCGAACGGATCAACATCGATGGCTTCCGTCTGTGGCTCGACCTTGGCGCTCATGGACGCCGGTGTGCCGATCAAAGAGCCGGTCGCCGGTATCGCGTCGGGCTTAATGATGGAGTCACCGACAAAATATAAGGTACTCACTGATATACAGGGACCGGAAGACCACCACGGCGACATGGACTTCAAGGTGGCGGGCACGAAGAACGGCGTGACGGCAATCCAAATGGATGTGAAAGTGGACGGCATTCCGCTTCCGATATTAAAAGAGGCATTCGCAAAGGCCCGCGCGGCACGACTGACGATCCTCGACGTGATGAAAGGAGCGATCGCGGCGCCGCGTTCCGACATTTCTCCTTACGCTCCGAAGATCGTCGTCATCAAGATCAAACCCGACCAGATCGGCTTGGTCATCGGCGGCGGCGGAAAGACGGTGAACGAGATCCGAGAAAAAACCGGTGCGGAGATCGACATTGAGGACGACGGGACGGTGTTCATCACGGGAAAGAACGGTGCCGCAGAGAAAGCGCGCGAGATCATTGAGAGCATGACCCACGAGTACAAGGCGGGGGAAATGTTCAAGGGGCGTGTAGTGCGTATCGTCGACTTCGGCGCATTCGTTGAGATCGGCCACGAGACCGACGGCTTAGTACATGTCTCCGAGATCGCGCCGTTTCGTGTCGAACGCGTCACAGACTATTTGAAAGAAGGGATGGAGGTGCCTGTTGTCGTCAAAGAGGTGGACGAAAGAGGCCGCATCAGCCTTTCTATCAAACGCGCGGACAGCAACTTCATCAAGCCGAATGAACGTGACGCGAAGTCCATCACGGAACGTCGCGGATAGGGAACCCAGCGAGCGACTCGTATAAAACGGCCGAGAATATTCATCCATGACAACCACGAAAGAGAGCACCGACGGGCAAGCGCATGCGCCCAGTGCGGCGAAAACGGAAACTTTGGAGCGACTGTTCTCCGGTGAGGCAAAGCGGCGGAAACGTCTGACGCACGAACGCGTGCTTGAGGAGAGTGAGGGTGCGAGTTTGGGAAGCACTATTTTCCTCCTTTCACTCATTCTCGCATTCGGCATCGGCGTAGGTGCGTACGCGCTCGTCGGCGCCGTTATCCCCGTTGCACTTTTCTCGCCGGACAAAACAACGGAAAACTCCCTCACAGGAGCAGTCGTCAACGCCCCCGCAAAAGAAGAGACCGGCGTAATCGTCCTCGGCAATGCTTCGCGCGAAGAGATCCTCGCCGAACTGCGGACGGTCTTCAATGGGACGACGAACGCGGGCGGCGGCATCCGTGCCGTCCGGTTCACCGCCGCCGACGGTAGGGGGGTAGAGAACGATGCAACGACGGGGACACTCCTCAACGCGTTAAACGCGCGTGCGCCGCAAAAAGACTTTCTGCGTTCGCTCGACACCGCCCCCGCCTTCGGAATCCTTAAAACCGGAAACTTGAGTGGATTCCTCCGGCTTCGCACACGCTCATATCCGGAAACATTCGCAGGAATGCTCCTCTGGGAAACGGAAATGGCAGGGGATCTGCTTCCGTCTCTCCGTCCCGATATCAAAAGAAGTGACATCGGGCTCCTCAATGGGAGACCGTTCGTAGACGAGCGGGTCCTCGGTTTGAATGCTCGAGTTTTGAACAACCCCGACGGCACTCCAGCACTCGCCTACGCATTTCTTGACGAGGAGATACTCGTCATCGCCGGCGGACGGGAAGCGCTTTGGGTGCTCTTGGCAAAGTTCCGAGCGGAAACGGAATAACAACCGCGCAAAGACGGGTTCCACCTTGTATCAACTGCGGGGGTTGCCACCCTCAACTATTTACGTATGATGGCCACATATGACTTCCGACACCGAGTATTTCAAGAAGGAATTGCTTGAAGAGAAGCGACTGCTCGAGGAAGAGCTCCGCGGGGTCGGTCGGATCAATCCGGATAACCCGAAAGACTGGGAGCCGACGGCGGCCGACCGCAACATC
>MHLS01000024.1:5954-11385 GCA_001819095.1 Candidatus Lloydbacteria bacterium RIFCSPLOWO2_02_FULL_54_12 | reverse complement strand
ATCACGGACTTCGAGGACCGAAGCGCGGTCGAGTTCGAGCTCGAGAAGCGACTCAACGCCGTTACGAGCGCACTACTCCGTATCGAGCGGGGCACTTACGGAATCTGTAGCGTCTGCAAGAATCCCATCGAAGCTGATCGCCTCAAGGCCAACCACTCCGCCGAGACTTGCAAGGTACACATGGATTGAATAACGCATACGCTATGGCGTTCGCTAAAGTTTTTTCGCTACAACCAACGCTTCTCGGTGCACACCCGATCGTCATCGAGGCGGACCTCGCCAAGGGACTCCACACATTCACGCTGGTCGGACTCGCGGACAAGGCCGTAGAAGAATCCCGCGACCGCGTCTCGGCCGCGATAAAGAATTCCGGCTGGAAATCACCCAAACAGCGAAACCAGAAGATCACTATCGCCCTTGCACCGGCTGACCTCAAGAAGGTGGGGCCCTTGTTCGACCTCCCCATTGCACTCGCATACCTCCTCGCCACAAAAGACGTCGTCTTCAACCCGAAAGACAGAGCGTTCGTCGGAGAACTTGCGCTTGACGGCACGGTACGCGGCATCCGCGGAGCGCTCGCTATCGCGACCGAAGCGAAAGCGCGCGGCATGAAAGAGCTTTACGTGCCGGAAGAGAACGCCGAAGAAGCCGCGCTCATCTCGGGCATCACCGTCTTTCCGGTCACATCCCTCTACGCACTCATTCAGCACCTTTCCAAAACGTCGCCGATACAGCGGGAATCGGGCGACACGCGGGTGGGCTTTACGCTCAAACGCATTCTCCCTCAACCGCCGACCGAACTTACTCATCCGGATATCAAAACCGTCGACCGCGCCTTTGCGGACATTCGCGGACAAGAGACAGCGAAACGCGGGCTCATGATCGCCGCCGCGGGCGGACACAACGTCGCCATGTGGGGACCGCCGGGGACCGGAAAAACCATGCTCGCACGCGCTTTCACCGAGCTTCTGCCTCCGCTCTCCCACGCGGAAGCGCTCGAAGTGACCGCAATCCATTCCGTCGCCGGAGCGCTCCATGGAGGGATCCTCACCGCACCGCCCTTCCGCTCGCCACACCACACCGCCTCCTATGTCTCGATCATCGGCGGTGGAACGATACCCAAGCCCGGCGAGGCGACACTCGCCCACCGTGGCGTGCTTTTTCTTGATGAATTCCCCGAGTTCGATAAGCGCGTGATCGAGTCACTACGCCAACCACTTGAAGAGGGAATCGTCCACGTCTCGCGCGCAAAAGGATCCGAGCGCTTCCCCGCGCGATTCATCCTCATCGCCGCCATGAACCCGTGTCCTTGCGGATACTGGGGAGATCCGAAGAAACAGTGTGTCTGTGATCCGGGACAGATCAGCCGCTATCAACGGAAAATCTCGGGTCCTATCGTCGACCGCATCGACCTCTGGATCGAAGTGCCGCGCCTCTCCCACGACACGCTTGCGCCGGGGAAACGCGACAAGAACGCGCAGAAACAATTCGACGAGTTCAGCGCGAACATCGCTTCGGCTCGAGCGCATCAGGCCAAACGCTTTGCGGAAAATACGCACACGAAACTGAACGCGGGAATGAGCGTGCGGGACCTCGATCGGATGGTGAAATTGGATGACGACGTTGTCCTCGCGCTGAACGTCAGTGCGAAGCGGCTCGACCTTTCTCCGCGCGCTTACCATCGCATCATCAAACTCGCCCGCACGATCGCCGACATTGAAGAGTCGCGCTATGTCGGCGAGGACCACATCACGGAAGCGCTCCAGTATCGCCCCAAGCGACTCTTCGCTCCGTGACCAACCATGGAAGAACAGATTATTCTTGTTTCGGAAAAAGATGAGCCGACGGGCTCGATGGAGAAACTTGAAGCGCACGAAAAGGGCCTCCTCCACCGTGCATTTTCGATATTTGTGAGAAATTCTGCAGGGAAGTTTTTGCTCCAAGAGCGCGCCAAGACGAAGTACCATAGCGGCGGACTGTGGACGAATACCTGTTGCGGGCATCCGCAGGTAGGCGAAGAAACGTTCGCCGCGGCACACCGACGCCTGAACGAAGAGATGGGCTTCGACTGTCCGCTCGAAGAATCTTTCGTGTTTCACTACACCGCCGTTCTCGACAAAGGCCTGACGGAAAATGAGATTGACCACGTGTTCGTCGGTAACTACGACGGCGAAGTACGGGCCAACCCCAAAGAAGCCGACGGCTTTGCGTGGGTGTCCCGTGAAGAGATCGAAAAAGATATCTCTTCACATCCGGAAAAGTACACCGTCTGGTTCAAGGTCGCGATGGAAAAAGCAAAAGCGGGGGGATATTTTAGGACACACAAGAAATACAAGGTCGGACTTTAAGAACTGATCCCGCGCAGAGCAGAGCCACTCACAGGACAAGTTCCTCAAGGTCCGACCTTGTATTCTTTCGGCGGTTCCCTTAACGGGACCTCCGACTTTTTTTACGGGACGTAGGCCGCTCGTACTGGAGGATACTTCCCGCTTTTTGTTCCACCTTCTCTAACTTGCGGAGGTTCCTCGCCTGTTTTCGGGTCACGAGCGGAAAATGTCGGATCGCGTCAACGTCTTCGGCAATGACCCACGCATCTTTCCCTGTCGCCCAGACTTTTGGCTCGTACGTGGAAAGGTCGAGCGGTCGCGAATAGGAGCGGAGTGATTTCTTCCATTTATTGTTCGAGTATTCGTGAAAATACGACATCGCCAGTTCGCGAAGCGTGCAATAGACGGGGTCCCGATAGCGCAGTATGGCGTGATTGGTCTTTGACACGGCCCCCCAACAACCGTTCTCTTTAAAGATCGCGACGACGTGGTCATCATCGTCCTCGGTCTTAAGATCCATCAAGAGTGGTCTACGACCATTGACCCAGAACGCAAGCGCGGCGAGGGTTGCGCCCTCGATACAGTGCGACCGGCGCTTCGCGAGGACCTCGCGCGCCGACATGCAAGTTTCCCCGTCCGGCTCGAAATTCTGCGGCATTGTCGTGACAAAGTCCTGTATCTTCCGCGGCGTATTCAGGCGCCGAAGCTCCTTGAGTTCTTTTGGCGTCAGACCGATCTTTTTATTATCAAATTTTTTCATCGTTCAAAAATCACACGTTCAATCCGTTTTAGTTTTGGATGAAGAACGCGAAGGGGAGAAGGAACACCCGCGAGACGTACGCAAGTACGTTGAGCGGGTTTCCGACGCTCCCGACAAAGTTATTCGCCAAAACTAAAACGGATTCCTTGCGCCACGGACTTCAAAGTGGAGATGTGGCCCAGTCGATCGCCCCGTATTCCCCATGGTACCAACGAGTTGTCCCGACGAGACGACATCTCCCGCGGAGACCGTGACCGAATTCATGTGGCCGTAGAGCGTCTGCGTGCCGTTCGCGTGCGCGATAACGACGTATTTTCCGTAGCCGCCGTTGTAACCGCTTCCGCGTGCGACGATCACCTGCCCCCCCGCCGCAGAGAATACGGGCGCGCCGCGATTTTGCGCAAGGTCGATGCCGTTGTAGCCGTGAAGCCCCTGCGTCTTTCGATAACTCCCCGCAAGCGGTGCCGCATAGTATCCGTCAAGCGCGGGACCTCCGGCATTCCGGAGTTTTGACGTTGCCGGACGCGTCGCGACAACCGGTGTCGCGATCTCGCCGTCGGGAATGATGAGGATCGAACCGACGGCAAGCCCTGCATCGTCGTCAAGGCCGTTATAATGCTGTATTTCATCCTGATCACCTTTATACTTCTTAGCGATACTTAGAACGGTGTCGCCTTTCTTGACCGTGTACTGCACGCCGGATACCGGCAAAATAACAAGGGTCTGGCCGACCTGAAGTTTCGCACCACGGGGAATATCGTTCGCCCAAAGAATGGTATTGATGGTCACCTCAAACATGTCGGCGATTGCCGAAAACGAGTCACCTTCGCGTACGATGTAAATACTGATCTGGCCGTGGTTGTACTCGTCTCCGCCGACATCAGCGGGACCACCAACGGGTCCGGCGTCGGCAAGGAGAGCGCTCCCCATGACAGTACTCACTTCGGGGTAAGCCTCTTTTGAGGAGAATTCCGGACCGGCGGCGGCGGCAAGCAAGACGATGTTCTGCGAATTGATGCTCTTCTCTTGAGTATTCACCTTGGTAAAGATATCGCCAAAAAAAGAAAAGAAGCCGGCATAGGCGACGGCTCCGGGGAAAACAACAAAAACGAAGACGGGAAAAGCGAGCTTCTTCCACGAGAATAGCTCATTGAGGCGTATATGATTCCGGACACGGCCGAGAACGCGCATAGCCCGGAAATGAAGATTCTCAGGTTTTATAAGCCTATTTCGAGATTAATCGTTCCGCGTGGGGCACTCCATTTTGGGCATTCGTCACACATTACCCCTTGCAACCGTTTGACAACCGTATGTAAAAATTATATCGGATGACACCATTGAGTCAACCGACTCTCCCCACCTCGGCGCTTTGGACCTGTGTAGAAATTTCCAATTAAATGGCTTTGTTAATGGCTATTTTGTTACCACCCCCGCTCGTTCCCACGCAATCTGGCCTTACAGAGCCAATTTTTTGACCTCCTCATTTTTGACAAAAAGAAGGGAAATATGCCCAAACAGAGCCATTTTTTCAGTTTTTCGGTGATATTGCCAATGAGTGCTAAGATAATGCCTAATGTATCCCGTTAGAGGTCGCGGACTCGAGCTAAATTCCATGGAAACAACGAACTCTGCAAGTGTTATTAGTGGTAACTGGGTGCAGGTGCGAACATGCGGGTTCGCGTCCTACCTCTAACGGGATGAACAACCCTCTCGACGGGCTTAACCCGAGACAAAAGGAGGCCGTTCTCGCGACCGAAGGGCCGGTCCTTATCGTTGCCGGTGCCGGAGCGGGAAAAACGAAGACCCTCACGCACCGGATCGGCCACTTAATAGCAAAAGGGGTACCCGGTGAAGCAATCCTTGCCATTACCTTCACTAACAAAGCGGCCAAAGAGATGCGGGAGCGGGCGCTTCGGCTGATCGGAAAGGACGGCGGGAACGTTTGGGCGAGGAGAAAGGGGGTGCCGTGGATCGGTACATTTCACGGACTTGGCGCACTCATACTGCGAGAGAAGGGGGAACTCATCGGCATACCGCGCGGTGCGGTCATTCTCGACCAAGACGACGCGCTCCGCGTGGTGAAAGATGCAATGCGGAAGGCCGGCCTCGACACGAAAGAATTCGAACCCAAGCGCATACAGTCCCTTATTTCAAGACACAAGGGAAAGCTGGGAACCAAGGAAACGATCGTAGAGTTGACCCGTCATCGCTATCTGGCAAGCGCGCTCGAGAACGTCATCCCCTTCTACGAACAAATGCTTCGTGAACGGGAGGCGCTCGACTTCGACGATCTGCTCGAGAAGACCGTACGGCTTTTGGAGGGACACCCGTCAGCCCAAGAGTA
>MHLS01000024.1:2989-5896 GCA_001819095.1 Candidatus Lloydbacteria bacterium RIFCSPLOWO2_02_FULL_54_12 | reverse complement strand
AATATCGACTGGTGCGTCTCCTCGCGGGGTCGAACGGGAACATCTGTGTCGTCGGCGACAGCGACCAGAACATCTACAGCTGGCGAGGAGCTTCCATCGCGAACATTCTCCGCTTCGAGGAAGATTTTCCGGGCGCAACCGTGGTCCTGCTCGAAGAAAATTATCGCTCCACAGAGAACATCCTTGCCGCCGCGAACACGGTAATCGACAAGAACACCATGCGCAAAAAGAAGCGGTTATTCACGAACAACAAAGGAGGTGAGCCGTTGGCGCTGTTTGAAGCGTATGACGAGGTCGACGAAGCACGATATGCCGCGGCGCGCATTGCCGGACTTCTCGGGAAGGGCGTGCGTCCGAGCGAGATCGCCATACTCTACCGAACGAACTTCCAGTCGCGGGTGCTCGAGGAAGCGCTCCTCTACGCCGGGATACCCTACCAAGTGCTCGGGGTGCGCTTCTACGACCGCAAAGAAGTGAAGGATGTCATCGCCTACCTTCGCGCGGCACGAAGCAACGGAAGGTCCGTCGCTGATCTTGAGCGCATCGCAAACGTCCCCACGCGCGGCATCGGCAAGGTGACGCTTGCGAAGATCCTCGCAGGAAGAACCGAGGACTTGCCCGCGACAATGCGCAAAAAGATCGACGCGCTCTTTGCGCTGTTGAGTAAGATCAAAAAAGCGTCGGTGGAGTTACCGCCGTCAAAACTCATCGCATCCGTCATCGCGGAGTCCGGCATGGAAGCGCTGTATAAGGACGGAGACGACGAGGACACCGAGCGACTTTCGAACATCCGCGAACTCGTCACAGTCGCGCGACGCTACGACGCATTCGAAGGCGCTCTGGGCGTGGAGCAGTTCCTCGCCGACATCGCGCTTGAAAGCGACCAGGACACCCTGCGCTCGGAACACGATGCCGTGCGCCTGATGACGGTACACGCCGCAAAAGGTCTTGAATTCCACCACGTATTCATCACGGGGCTCGAACAGGACCTTTTCCCGTCGCGCCGCGCGCAGGACGAGAGCAAGGACCTCTCCGAACGCGAGGAAGAACGCCGGCTTTTCTACGTTGCATTGACGCGCGCCGCAAAAAAAGTATTCCTTTCGTATGCGTCGTTTCGGACAATATTCGGATCTCGCCAAGTCAACGTGCCGTCCGAATTCATCGGCGACATTGATGACGCACTGATCACTGTCGAATCACGGGAAGGAAGCGGCGGGAACGCAACGCCGAAAGGAAGAGGCGGGTTATTGGGAGGAGACGATGAATTCGTCGACGACGAATCGATAGTATACTTATGAACACTCCTATGGACCTCGACCGTCGCCTCTCCGTCGCAGTACTTGCCGCAAAAGCGGGCGGTGCCGTGCTCAAAGAATATTTCGAGACAAGTATCGACCACGAAGAGAAAGAGGACCGTACTTTTGTCACCGAAGCCGACAAGCGTTCGGAGGAGGTCATCTCCGGAATACTCAAACGCGAATACCCTGATGACGACATTCTCGGCGAGGAGTCCGGTCGCAAGGACAGAAAAGGCGAGTACTTATGGGTCATCGACCCCTTGGACGGAACGGCCAACTTCATGAATGCCATCCCCATTTTCGCGGTCTCGCTTGCGCTCATGAAAGGGGAGGATATCCTCGTCGCCGCTGTCTACAATCCGGTGACGGATTCGCTCTTTAGTGCAAAGAAGGGAGGGGGTGCTTTTTGGAACGAAAAGGCGCTCCGTGTGTCGGGAGAAACGACAAAGAACGTCATCGTCACATTCGGGAAGTCATCAAAAAAGGAAGACGCCGCCGGGGTCAACGCGCTCTTTGTCGCATATCAAGCATACGGCTTCCGCGTTCGCCACTTGGGCTCCGCAGCCCTCGAACTCGCATATCTTGCACGCGGCGGCACGGAAGGCTTCGTCAACCTCGGAACGAAACTCTGGGACTACGCGGGGGGAGCGCTCTTGGTGCTTGAAGCCGGCGGAAAGTTGACCGACCTCTCCGGCGGACCATGGACTCCCTCCGAACACTTTTTTGTTGCGTCGAACGGAAAAATCCATGCGACCCTCCTCGAAGAAACCACGAAACTCGGACAAAACTCACGAACATGAAAACAAAAAAATCACTCGGTCAGCATTTCCTCCGCTCAAAAGACGCACTGCACGTTATCATTGAAGCAGCGGGTGTGCGAGAGGGGGAGACGGTACTTGAGATCGGTCCCGGCGAAGGTGTGCTGACCGAAGCGCTCCTCTTTGCCGGCGCGCAGGTCGTTGCGGTCGAGACCGACTCGCGTTGCGTAATGACGCTGAACGAACGCTTCGCCGAAGCGATCCGGGTGCGGCACCTCATACTCGTCGAAGGCGACATCCGCGACGAACGCGTCGCGAAGAAACTGTTCCAAAAACAACTGCTCGGCGCCGCGCCGTACAAACTCGTTGCGAACATTCCCTACTACCTGACCGGAATGCTTTTCCGGCTCTTTTTGGAAAGACTCCGCCAGCCGCTTGCGATTGTTTTCCTCGTGCAAAAAGAAGTTGCCGAGCAACTCTCCGCGCGGGACGGCAAAGAAAGTATTTTCTCACTTTCGGTAAAAATATACGGAGAGCCACGATATGTCACGACGGTAAAACGCCAGGCATTCGTTCCGCCCCCCAAGGTCGACTCCGCGGTCGTCGCCGTCGACAACATCTCCCGAGCGCGACTTAAAGGGCTCCGCGATGAGCGGTATTTCCGCGTCGTAAAGGCAGGCCTTGGGGCGAAAAGGAAAATGCTCTTGGGGAATCTTGCGCACGAACTGAAGATCTCGAGAGAAAAACTTGAGCGGATATTCGGTGAGGTCGGTATCGACCTACACGCGCGCGGGGAGGATGTGCCTGTTGAAAAATGGATCGCACTCGCACAAGCACTGAAATAGTTGGGT
>MHLS01000024.1:0-2970 GCA_001819095.1 Candidatus Lloydbacteria bacterium RIFCSPLOWO2_02_FULL_54_12 | reverse complement strand
AAATGCCTTGACAAAGACCGAGCTTCGCGCCGAAACAGTTGCGCCCTCCGCTGGAGAGGGCGCATTGCTTCAAAAAGTAGTGCCAAGCGTCCTCACATCGACGTCCCCACAATAAGCATCGGGAGTCCCATTGCTATCGGAGCACACGAAATGCCAACATACTGCACGCACGGAATAGGTGTCGGCGAAGCAAGGCCGAGAAGCCACACGCCGGGCCGAAAGATCTGCCCAAAGAGATACAAGATAGTCGCCCCCGGCTGATAAATGAACGAGCCGCCCCTCGGAGGGCCGACCATGATCCACAGGTTGAAACTGCAGATGCACCAGATAACGCTCAAACTCAAACCGCCAAAGGGAATATAGGGGGGTGACTGTGCTTCCGCACTTGTAGGAAATAGCGCGAAGGCACTCGCGGCAACAAAAAGCACGATAAGGGGGACAATGAGGAGACGGCGAACGGCAAGTGAGTGTATGCGGCTGGAGAGGAACATATATTGTAACGCGGTGAGTAAATGATAGACCGTCAGAACGTCAGTGTAAAGACGCCGTTGTTCGAAATGCCGTTCGCATTCACGACGTAGAACCAGATCGGCGCCGTTGTTGTTGACTGTCCGGACTGCCCGAGAGGCATTCCGTCGAAGCCCATCGAGAGCGTGAAGGTGAGGGTTTTCCCGTCGGAAGAAGCGACGCCTGTGGCGGGCTTGTTCCCGAAATAGACCTCGTTGTTCTCTTTTGTGAAACCGCTCCCGGTGACCGACACGACTGTACCGTTTGCGCCGCTTTTCGGGGAAAAACTACCGATAGCGGGCGGCACCGTACCCTTCTCGACAACGACGAGAAAACTCTTGTTGCTTTCGCCGGCCGTATTCGAAACGAGGAGGTCGAACTTTCCCTTTGGTGCATCGACGGGAAGGACCACTTCAAGCGTGCCGAGTGTGTACTGTGCAACGTCGGAAATGGTGAATGCGCCGACGTGGAGCGTATTTCCCGTTGCGGAAAAACCCGATCCGGCAATACTTACCCGATCGCCGGGCGATACCACATATCGGTCAGGTCGATTCAACTGCAGTTGTTCGCCGGCGGGAGAGGGAACGGGGGATGGGACCGTCGGCACACTCACGCTTTTGGGGGTTGCGGGAGAGGTAACCGTTCCTGACGAAGTGGCAACCGTCTGCGGGACGCTTGCGGAAAGAGGTGCCGGCGTGAACAAAGCATCGCAAAGTGCGAGTACTTTTGTCCGCGTGAAGAGGCCGACAAAGCCGGTCCCTTGGGTGAGCCCCGCGGGAGACAGGACTTCACTCCTGTAAAGATTCTGAAATTTGACGACTGCGACGGTAGTCTTGGTGCCAAAGTAGGTCGTCTCGAGGCTCTTTGAGCCGGGGCCAATGTCGGCAACCATGGTTCTCGAATCGTTATTGAGCAGTACTTGAAGCACGCGCACGTCGTTGCCGGACATTCCTAGCTTGAGATTTCTCGTGAAAAGGAGGCAATCTGTCTGGAGGATGGGGGGTACGGTGCTTTGGGCCGGTAACGTGGTGGGGAGAGAAAGGCCCGCCGCCAAAACAAGCAACAAAAACTTCGAGGAGGGGCTTCGTCGAGGCGAAGGAGATTTTGTGAAGGTCACGATGGAAGTGATTATAGCACCACACTGCGCACACTCAAAAAATTTCCGCGCTACCGCCAGACAAACCGTTCTTGGATTTGCCAAAACAAGTTTCTGTCGTCTGGCGATACAAGGTCGGACCTTGTATCGCCCAGTTGTCCACCGTCGGAGAGAACTGTGCGTTAACTTATGGAGAAAATGTTGATAAGATGTGAATTATAGGCTGTTACGCCCTATCCGCCATGCGCTTTCAAGAACTACAGCACAAGAACCTCATCGTAAGCGCCATGGTCGCGCTCACCGCCGTTTCACTCACCTTCTACCTCACGCGCGGCGAGGAGCTTTTTTCCAGCGAAAAGACGCTTATCGTACAGGCGCTTCCCGAAGTGAAGACCGGTGCGGAAGACATCGACACCGACCTTGACGGGCTTCCCGACTGGAAAGAAAAACTCTACGGGTCAAACCCCTATGTCGTTGATAGCGACGAAGACGGCACGAGAGACGGCGACGAGATCCGTGTCGGAAGAAACCCGGCTGTACCGAACACGGCCATGTCGGGGGAGGCGGTGAACGACAAGCTCGCATACCTTGAAGACCCCGACATCGCCACTTCGTCGACCGACCTTCTCGGTATCAAGAAGGAATTCTTTGCGCGCTACCTCGCCGAGGGGAGTAAGGAGGTCAAGGAAACAACTTTTCGCGACCTCATCCAGAAAGTCGACGTGAAAGCATTCGTGCCGCGTCACGAATTGCTCGACCTCACTATCTCCTCAGACAATAGCACCGAGGGTGTCAGGGCGTACGTCAACGCATTCGGCCTCATCATCAAAAAATACCTTAACCACCGCATGAAAGAGAGTGAGGACCAACTCATCAAGGCTGCGCTCACAAGGAGCGACAAAGGGACGATCGAGGAGCTTCAACTGCTCTCAATTGCCTATAAGAACTTTGCCGCCGACCTCCTTGCGCTCGAAGTGCCGTCGGCCCTTGCGCGAGCGCACCTTCTTACGGTGAACGGCTACGAAGGGATGGGGCGCGGAATCTTGGGTATCACACGGGCTCACGAGGACCCGCTGTACGCCGCCGCCGCCTACGAAGCCTATTTGAAATATCGGCTTGACGTTGTCAACGGATACGCCTTCGTGGTGGTCTACGTCGGGAACGAGGGTATCACCTTCACCAAAGACGAGCCGGGCTATCCGTTCTACGTGAACACCGTTCCGCAACAATGAAAGCTTTTTCGTATTCAGTGGGACGGCCAGCCTCGCCAAGACCACCGACAAATACAAGGTCGAACCCACTCGTGTCCCGTTAAAACGCGCCCCTCCCAAAACGGCTTCATTGTGAAGCCGTTTTTCTCTATGTTT
>MHLS01000023.1:7533-13916 GCA_001819095.1 Candidatus Lloydbacteria bacterium RIFCSPLOWO2_02_FULL_54_12 | reverse complement strand
GTGAGAGATGAATAATTGCTTGACACAACTATTATCGCTCAACAGACGGGCCATTTCTATATCTACCGGAATTTAACCGGACACGAGTGCGATTCAGGGGGGCTTGTGGGGACACAACCCCACTTGGATTTTTATAGTCGCTTCGCTCTTTAAAAGTCTCGGCGGGGGCCATATTCACTGCTGTTCGAACAAGGACGCATAAATAAGACGATGGAACCAATGCGCGCCTGCTTCCCGTCCGGGAGAAAAAAGTCCCCGCGTTGCGAACATGGACCGCAACCCCTTCGACGTTGCTTCGATCGCTTCGGTATCTTCGCGGTCGACCTTCTCCATGTGCCAGAGCTCTTCGCGAAGGCGGTAGAAACGCTCGTCGGCGACATAGTGATGCCAATGGAACTCCGTTTTGTCGGGACGGCCAATGACGGGCATGTAGAGATTGACCGACAGGCCCCACGGATAGAAGCTGAAGGCCATGTTGGGGAAGACGAACCACCAGAGCGCAAGCACGCGCCGCTCGGGGTCGTCGGGATCGCGGAAGCGCGCCGGGAGATCTTCGGGAAGAAATCCGATCTTCGGATTCGCCGCATATGCCCACTGTAAGACCGAATGCGGGTAACATTCGGTCCGATACGACGAGAAGTAGAGCGCATCCACCAACCCGTCCGGCGACCGATGAATGAGCGGGATGTGCATGCTGTCGAGATAGTTCCACGCATGCTGTTTCCAATTCCCCTCCACCTCGCGTATCTCGGCGGTTTGAATCACGCGCCGCATCCCGCCGACGGAAAGTCGTGCGACCGAATCGCGCATCAGGGAAAACACCTCGTCGAACGAAGCGGCCGGATCGTTCTGCGCCACAAAGAAGAACTGCGCCCACGCCTCGAGCGGCAGGTCAGCGAGGTTGTCGCACTTCCGGGGAAATTTCTTCGAAACGGCGAATTTCGGATCCCGCACCGCACCCTCCAAGGTGAAGACGCGCCCGTGCTGGCCGCACACGATCCGCTCGACGACGCCCGACTTCCGCACCAACGGATACGACGCGTGCGTACACACATTCGGATACACGTGGGGCTTTTTCTCGCTGTCGCACTGAAGGAACAAGGGGTTCCCGAGCATGGAGAAAGGTACTTGCGCACCCGGTACCTCCAAAAATTCCGCATATGCGTCGGGAGAAACGGGAAGCCAAGACCTCCTGAACACCTTCTCCAGTTCGAGCTCGAGAAATGCAGGGTCCGTAAAGGCGCGCGGCGGCAATCCTTCCGCTTTCCTGATGTCCGGATCGACAAAAAAATCTTTCTTGAGAAATCCGTTATTCTTCACTGATTCGACCCCGCATGAAAAAGAGCCCTGCTCGTCTTTCATGAATCTAACATTCTGGGCGATGAAAATCTAGCGCAAAAACACATGGTAAAAAACGGCTTTCATTCGCCCGGCATCACCAAAAAACACCTTGTTTTACGGCCTATTTCGCCCTTACCGCGTGCTGTACCAGCTCCGGAGAGAACCCTTGCGGCACCTTCCCCGTAGTCGCGTATTCATAGATCGCCAGCTTGAATATGGAACCGAGCGCCGACGAGATGACCGTGAGACCGATGACATAGACGATGAAGAGCGCGGAGACGCCGAGACCGACGAAGAGGTCAGGAACCAAGACGACGATACCGACACCAAGCGCAAGCCCGAGGAAGAAGAGGAGCATGAAGAAAAGGCCGACCCCGAGATTCACGATGATCGTCTCTCCCCACGTCTTTCGAATGACCGCCGCCGACTCCTTGAACGAGTTCTCGACCGAAGTGTTTCCGATGATAAGCGACGGCAAGCTGAAGTAGGTGAGGATATTCCACGCCGCACCCAAGAGCCCCGCAACGATCTTCCCGATGAGCTTGGAGCGATCAGCGATCATCTGGAGTATCACGCCGACGGTCGCGGAAATGAACGACCACGCGAAGATCTTGCCCATCTTATCCGTTGCACCGGCCATCCCATCGCTGAAGCTCAAGTCCCTCCCGTTGAATCGTCCGTGGGCGATGACGTAGATACCCGCCTGAAAGAAATTCGTGATGAAGAACATCACGAGGTAATACACAAAAAGAATGACGTAGGAGAGGCCGTTCGCGGTGTCGTCGCCCTCTCCCGAAAAACCCTCAAAGCTTCCGCCGAGCGCAAGGAAGAAGAGCGCCGCCCCCATGATGATAAGCGCGATGATGCTCGTGACTGCCGAGAGTACCGGAAACCACATGATCTCCTTGTCCTGCTTCAAGATCGCCCAGGATTCTCGAACGATGGCCCTGCTCGCTTTGAACTTCCCCATGGTAAGCGGCGGAAGCGGGGCTGATGTCGGAGAGGGTTGATAGGTACTTTGCGGAACGGTTCCTTGTGGAGGCATAGAATGCAGTTAGCGAATATATCTTTCAGTATACCTAATACCGGCCGTCGCTCACAACTCACGAGGTGACGCTCAAAATACAAGGTCCGACCTTAAGAATCAATCCCCAAGGTCGGACCTTGTATTTTGCCACATACTCACTCCCTGATCTTCTGCGAAAAGAGGGGGTCGTCCGCAAAGAGGAGCGCCTTATCGTTGATACGGTATTTCGCACGCATCAGGGCTATGGGAAGCGCGTTATCGATAAGGCCGATCTCCTGTGCGAGCTCATCGGAGTATGCCGGCATGAGGACCTTGTAACTTACGGGTATCCGCCTCGGCACGATCTCGTTCACATGAGAAACCAGATTGGTCGTGCAGGTATTGGTGAGCGTATTGTAGAATTCCGGTTCGGTCGCAAGCTTGTTGGCGCGCAGAAGCATCGAGACGAAGAGTTTCTTCATGTTCTCCTTGCTCGTCTTGGCCGGATAAAGGAATACTTCGTCCTTCCTGTAGTTCGAGCGGAGTTTGACTACATCGCGTTCGTCGGCAATGACGTAAACGATCTCGTAGCGGCGCAAGAGGCCTTTCACTGGCGAGAAGGACTCCCCTTTCTCTTTCCGTATCTCGACCGATATCGCCACATAATCGCCGCCCTCGAAACCGAACGAAACGAACGTGTGCGCGGCACCGGCACCGTGTCCGGAAAAAGGCTCGACGATGAACCAGACGGATTCGAGCTTCTCGATATCGAACGTCTTGTCGTAATACGCGACATCGTAGTCGCTCGTGGAGTGGTAGTTGATATTGCGGATATCTTTGATAGCGGCCGTATTTCCTGATATTTCCGCGCGCGCGAGCACCATCTGGTCCGCCGTCCAATCCCGCTCAAGCGACGGACGGACGAAAAGCGAGAAAATAAAGTAGACGAGCGCAAGAAGTGCGGCAAACAACGCAAAGTATCGGAGCAAGCGGAAAAGGACGTGAAGCATATATGCATCTTACCACGGCATCAACTAAAAACCTGACTGGGGGGGCGGCTACCAATTGAGCACGGTAACAGTGAGCTGGAGAATGGTCGCAAACGACATCCAGAGCACATAAGGGATGTTCACGAAGACGACCCACTTTGCGTGGGGGTAGATCGCGACGAGCGCTAAGACAAGCGTCACCAACACAAGAAGCACATCAACCGAGGCAAGCACATTATTTTTGAGACCGAACTGGATGGGTGTGAACGCAACATTGAAAACAATATTGAGGAGGAACGGCAGAAGCACGGCGAACGTAATACGCCCGTGCCGAAAAAGATACGCGACATATCCGAAAGAAACGGCGATGATCACATAAAGGAGCGTCCAGACCGGACCGAAAACTTCGGCGGGAGGTGCCCATGAAGGCTTGCTCAACTCCCGATAGAATGAGAAATTTTCCATATGCTCTTTTTAGTTCCTATGTTTTTTCGCAAACTCTGCAAGACCTTTGGCAAATAGGGTCGCGCCGCCGTGGGAAGGGTGGCGGACGGCGTACGCCTCGTGGCCCATCTCTCCCAAGCACTTCTCCGCAACACGACCGACGGCGATGATGTGCTTGATGGCGAAGAGGCGCACGATATTCTCCAAGAACTCCCGCCCGAGTCTCACTTCTTCGGGGCGCGGCGCACGATTGGAAAGCTCGTCATTCGGCTCGTGCGGGTGGAAAGGATAGGTCGCCCACATGAGAGGGTAGAAATCGAGCGCATCAAAGGTCTTCCAGACGATGCTCGCGCTCGCCTCGGCCATTGGGTCGCCTTCGTGCTCGACGCCAAATACGCCGTTATCCGCAAAGAAGGGGTGCGCGCGGATGAGTTTCTCGGAACAAAAGGGCACACCGGTCCTTCCGCAACCGCGATACCCCGGCGCTTCTCCCACCAAGAGAACCGTCGGTTTCGCTTTCGCCATTTTCATAAGATATCCTTCGAGATTCTTTCTTCGTACGGCATTTCCTGCACGGGAAAGATCCCAAGGATTCTTCGCATCCTTCGGCGCCTTCGTTCGTGCAAGTTTTTCGACGAATTTTTTCATTTGTGCATTTTACCCGCCCGCGTGATCCCCCGCCACATAGCCCGTAGACCAGCACAACTGGAGCGAGTAGCCGCCGGAGGGTCTGTTGATGTGAAGGAGGTCCCCCGTTATATACAAATTGGGTACTTTTTTCGACCGCATCGTCCGCATGTCGACTTCCTCAAGCAAAACGCCGCCCTCCGCGACCACCGCACGGTCGAATCCCATGAGTCCGGTCACGGTGAGCGGGAGTGCCTTTAGTGTGCGTACGATCACTTTGCGCTCTTCTTTGGTGATCGAGTGCACTTTCTTCGTAATATCAAGTCCTTCTCCGAGGAGGAGGAGTATCCCCTTTCCCGTTCCGTCGGGCACCAGTTCTTTGATGATATTCTTGAGCGTCTTATTTTTATTCTTATCGAACGTTGTAATGATATTCCTCTCCAGAGCACCAAGGTCGGTATGCGGATAGGCGTCGATCATCGCCGTGACCAGTCCGCCGTGAAGGAGGTCGGCGACCTTCTCGGCGCTATTCAGTATGAGCGGTCCGGAGAGGCCGAAATGCGTGAATAATATCTTCCCCGTTCCGGAAAATGCTTTCTTGCCCTCAACAAAGAAAGTGATCTTCATGAAAGAGAGCGATACGCCGGCAAGTTTCTTGCTCCACACCTCTTTCGTTGAAAGTGGAACGATGGTCGGCGTACTTTTCTTTATGATGTGCCCGAGGTCGCGGAGCCATTTCAAACCGTCGCCCGTCGAACCCATCTCGGGATGAGAGACGCTTCCGGTCGCAAAAAGATAATCCGTCGCACGAAATGTCTCCTTTCCCGACGACACGCCCGTGATGCCGGCTTTTGTGCCGTGGACGCGCGTCACGGGTGATGCGGTGCGGACGGTCACTTTTCCCTCATGCACGTATCTCTCAAGCACACGAAGCACGTCGGGTGCTTTCTCGGTCTTGGGGAATGCGCGCTTCCTCGCTTGTACAACAATCGGGAGCCCGCGCGACTCAAAGAAAGTAAAGGTCTCCTTCACGCCGAACTGTGCAAAAAGCGAATAGAGGAATTGCTCCGCCTTGCCGTACGCAGGAAGGAGTACATGCGCGTCGAATTCGGCATTCGTGATATTGCACCGCCCACCGCCCGTGATACGCAGTTTTTCTCCGACTTTTCGATTCTTCTCGAGGATGAGCACGCGCTTACCGCACTCGGCCGCCCGTCCGGCCGCCATAAGCCCAGATGCGCCGCCTCCGACCACGATAAGGTCAAATTGCGCTTTAATAAATGACATAGATAGTGCGGAGCCACTGTAACAAAACATGTATCGCGAAGCAACGCGTATTTGACAAATGGCCCCGCCACATTATGCTTCGTTCAGAACACGTACACCCCAAAACGGAGGAACCAAGCATGGCGAACGAAGTGCGTCACTGGAAGAAAGAGAATTGTGCGGTGTCGGTCGCAATCGCGGACCTTTCGGACCGCGAAACGCATTCCCGCGAGATCAATGAGGCATACGGCGAAGGCGGCGGACTGAACGCCAACTACCGGACGGTCGAGGCCGTCGCAATCGCCTCGCATATCTTGGGGAAGGTCGGCATGGTCTACGGCACGGACTTCGTCTGGAAGACCGCGGGCGTGGGTGACATCTCCTTCGACTTCAGGAACGATGCCGTGAAGAAACGCGCCGAACAGGCCCTCGACATCGCAACGAAAGGATTCACTACGGTAAGAGCGGACTAAGGCCCCGTCCGTAAATAAGTTCTACAAATACGGACGTGGCACAAAGGGCCGTAACCACAAATAACGAGGACGTTATTTGTGGTTACGGCCCTAAGCACCGCCCTGTCCGATGCAAAAAACAAGACCGCTTCCCTTGGGGGCGGTTTTTTCGTCGGTGAGCGTCGGAGAGATCGTGCGGCCGGCTACCGCCTTCCGTGTAAGATACTGCCGAGGATCTGTTTTGCGATGTTCGCTCCG
>MHLS01000023.1:1058-7521 GCA_001819095.1 Candidatus Lloydbacteria bacterium RIFCSPLOWO2_02_FULL_54_12 | reverse complement strand
GCGTTAGGATTTCCCCTCGTCTTCTCTTCAAGCCATATATCGCGCGCACGCTGTTCCAAAATTTCCGACTGCGTCGGCGGTCTGGCACCAATGACCTCGAACGGATTGTTGGACCGTCCGCCACGTCCTTCACCGATGGGATACCCCACCCTCGGCCGTCCGCCGCGTGCGTCGTAGGGCATATTCCTCATATTTCCCCGCATCATGCGCTCGTATTCTTCCGCCTGCATGCGCGAAAGCGGACCGGAGCGCACCGTGCCGAAGAATTGTTGTTCCGCATTTCCTCCCCTTGCTCCAAACTTACTGAACACCTTAAATTCATCTTCATTCGGATAGCGTCCTGCTTTAAAACGGAAATCTTCGGCAAGCTGGCGGTTGAGATTAAGGCGTCCGCCGAACGAACGATCCGCTTCGGCAAGGGTCACCGGCCAAGGCTTCGGGGTTCCCGTCGGCCATCGCGCAAGTTCACGGGGAGCAAGTTCGGAAAGGCGGCGGTCGGGTACGATACTGTCCCCTTCAAGATGGAAACCGCGCCCGCTCGGGAATCGCTCCGTTCCGATGCGTATCCCCGATTCTATCTCACCGGAGACAGGAGATCGTGCCGGCGCAAGTTCAAAGGGCGTGTTGTGCACTCTCGCGGGAGGTATCTGCCCCCTCGGACGCAAACGCTCTTCCTCAAGAATTGTCTGCTGGCGTTCGCTTTCGAACTGCTCTTCGAGCGCCATGCGCGCCTTCTCCGATTCGGCCGCCTGATCGGGGACTTGTGGCGTCTCTTTAGTGAGGTCAACGGTCGCTATCGGCGGGCGCTCCGGAACCGCCTCCGTCGCAATTTCCGCCGGAGGAAGCGGTACCGTACGCTCCACAATCGCACCGGGGGCGATGCGCTTCAGCTCAGCGGCAAGTTCGCCTTTTTGGCGAAGGAATTCGTCGAGGCGATCGACATCGACCGTCTCGCCGACCTTGATCAGGTTCGGATTGCCGCTCGAAACGCCGATCGAGCGCAGTTCGTCGGGTGTGAGCCGAAGAACGGCCGGATTCCCTTTTGCGATCTTCCAGAGCGTGTCTCCGCGAACGACATCGTGTTTGACTTGCGGCATATCTCCCTCAAGGACCGCACGTGCCGACTCCTGCTGGAGCGCAAGTTCCTCTGGGGTCATTACATTCTCGGCAACAGTTGCCGCACTCGCGCTCGGAATGATATCGAGCATGTCCCAACTTTTCCCCGAAAACGCCGAACCGAAGTGGTCCCACAAGCGATAGAGCGAGTCGGCCATCATGCCGTAAACGATGCCCTTTGCGCCCTGCTCCCCGTACCGCGCGCTCATCGCCAATGTATCAACAGCGCCCTCTTGTGAGAGCATGCGGTCAAAATCGCCGAGCATCTTCGATCGGCCGAAACGCTGAATGATCGCCTCTTTCTTCTCGGCCTTCGTTTTTGCATCAAGTGAAGCGTCGCCGTCGACCGCTTCGAGCTTCTTCTCAATGCGGCCCGCCGCCCACCCGATATGTTTCTGGAACATTTTCTGGACAAGCGAAGAACCGGTGCCTTCTTTCGGCTCCTCGGTGAGTCGGCGCAGGATATCCGCCGGTAATTTCTCCTGATACGCCTTGACTAACTCTTCTTTCGAAACGCCTTCATGGTCGCCGTCCGGATCGAGGCCTTTGTTCTTCATTGCCCCTTCGTAGATCGCCCACGCTTCATCGGCCGCTTTGTCGATATCCGCAACTCGCGTGCGCTCTTTCACCTCTTCGTTCGCAAGCCGCGCCTCTTTCGTCCCTTCCAAAACCGAGCCGGTCGCCATCGCGCCCAATGTCACCCAGCGCGTCGGGGCTCCCGCGGTCCATCCGGCGGCGTCGGCGACGATACGGCCGTACTTGAGAAGATTCCCGCTCAAGTAACCGGCGTTCCCTATCTGTTTCAACAATCCTTCCGTCTTTCCGTCCTTGCGCGAGGCTTCAATGTCGTCGATCTGTTTCTTGGTCGTCGCGGCTTTTTCGGTGAACTGCGTTCTCATCGCGCCGAAGAATCTGCCCATCGTCGACTGTTCGTCGAATTGCCCGGCAAGTTTCTCGTAGACCTTCGCGAAGCCCTCCGACTTTGCCTTTTCGAGCTGGAATCCGACATTATAGAGTTTCCATCCGACCTCTTCACGCTCGGCGGGCGAGAGTTCCGAAACCGCGGACTCAAGTGCCGCCTCTTCCTTCCTCACCTCAAGCGGGACCTCCTCCGGCGGCTCCACAACAGCCTCTCCACTAACAGGACGACGCACATCCTCGGCAAGCGCATTGCCGTGAGCGGCATCAATCTCCCGAGAATTGTTTTGTGCACGCTCTCGTGCCCTATCTTGCGCTTCCGCGTACGCTCCGGCCGCCCTAGCCTCCGTGCGAAGTTCATCTTCCGCGTGAGCCTCATCTACGGCGCGACGGTGCGCGTCTTCTGCGAGCGTACTTTCGTGTACGAGATTGGTCTCGGCGGGAACAAATACCGCGTCATTTGCGGCAACGCTATCCATGCCGTCTCCCAATGCTCCCTCGATACCCGAAAACACCGCAGTTTCTCCCTGTGGCAAGGACGGTGCGTGCTGACCCGCCATTCCATCCTCCGCAAGTTCTGCCTCGTCCGTCGGAAGTGGAGCGAGCGCTTCTTTCATGCTTTCTATGATACTTGACGCCCTCCGGAGTCGCAAGCATCGATGCGGGGGCGTGATGCAAATATGTGGAGCTCAAAAATTCAGATAGAAAACGAGAGAAATGCACATAAGTACAAGATAAGGAAGCATAAGGTGCGGGAGAAAGGCGTTCTTCCACGCGCCGCTTAAGTCCTGTGCGGGAAGTTGCGGGGCGGTAAAGTGTTCCGGTGGTTCATCCGTTTCGTAATAATGACGGAGTGCGGCGCCCACTTCCTCCCTCCGTTTTTTATAATTCTGCCGGAACGTTTTATTCAGGGCATCAAAGAACCAGAATATCCCGAGGATTAAGAGACTAATGAGGAAAACCTCTTTGTGCCGTATTTGGAACGCCCATCCGACCGTCGCGATCCAAAGCGTTGTTGCCCACGTCTTCGTGGTCGAGAGCAGGTTGTCATATTTATCCACCTGCTGTTGCGTCAGGGTGAACTCCGCTCTTGTGATCTCAAAACGTCTTTCTTTTTGCTCCATAAGAATGTGAGACTCTTTTTATAACACCTCTTCCTTGGGCCCAAAGCGGCCAAAAAGCGCTTTGATGCCGCGGAGGTTCCGCTCCCACTCGACGTTCTCGTGGGTCTTGAGTTCAACGGTGACCGCCGGAATACCGACGGACGCGAGCCAGCCTTCGGCATCGCCGGTGACTTCGTAACTATCGAAAGTTTTCACTGCGTTGTATCCGGATGCGCCCGCGTATGCGTTCATAACATCAAGCGTCACGGGGAGAATTCCGTTCTTGCACTCCGAAGCGTAGACGGCGTTCGCCGCACTGTGCCAAAAGACGACCGCATCGGGTCTCTCTGCAAGAATGAAATCTCGGATGGCCGCCGCTTCTGGTTCGGAAAACGGTGCGGACCCCGCGCTCACCTCTTTCGACTGCCACATGCTCTTAGGTTTCCACTTGCAGTCAAAGTTGCGATTGAGGTCGACGCCGTGCTGATTGAACCGTCCCGACGCCAAGACCGCCTTGTCGGTCGACACGTCGCTCGCGTCGAATCTGCCCTCCTTCCCGACCACCGCGTACACTCCGTCGGGATTCGCGGACGGGATTACGGTGACGGTGAGATCAAGCGGAACGACCTCGGGGTTTTCGTCGAGATAGTCCATGAATCGGTAGGCCAGAAGCACGCTGTTCCACTCGTAGCCGCCGTGGATGCCGCCGACGAAGACGATGTGTTTGCCCCCTCCTTGGCCCGCCTTGACCGGAAGATAGGTATAGCGTTCGATCTTACGTCCGTAGGCCGACGTACCGATGGTTTCGCGAGTCAGCGTGAGACTCCTTTCCATCTGGGCGATCTCGGGAGGAGGAGGTGCGACCGGCGCCTCGCCCTCATCGAACAGACCGGCAAACAAGAATAGACCGACGCCAAGCGACGCGAGCAGAAGAACGACTATGACGGCGAGCTTCGTGGAGAACTGCCGCATTATTTGGCGTAATACCCGAGCAAGGCGTCGATACCCGCTTTGTTCTTCGTCCATTCCGTGTCGGTGTGATTCGTGAGGAGAACGCTGATGGCGGGAACCTTGCTCTTGGCGAGCCAGTTCACCATGTCACCGGTGATTTCGTAGAAGTTGAACTCCTCATATGCGCGATAGCCAGACGCTTTTGCAAAGGTGTTGGTGAGCGTGTTCGTCTCGGGAAGAACGCCGTTGTGACAACTCGACGAGAAGACTCCGCCGACGGCGCTGTACCAGACGACGACGGCCTTCGGCTTCGCCGACTCGACATAATTCTTCACCGCCATGCTCTCCGGCTCGGAGAATGCCGCACTTCCGCCGTCCACTTTCTTATCCTGCCACGTACCGACCGCCTGCCAGTCACAATCAAAGTTGCGGTTGAGGTCGACCGTGTTCGCGTTGAAACGTCCGGGCACAGTCTTCTCGGTGGAAGGCACTTGGGCGGCCGTGAAGCGGCCTGCGGTACCGACGACCTTGTTCAAACCGTCCGGATTGAGAACCGGAATGATCGTGACGCGTACATTCTTTGGAACGACGGTGGGGTTCGCTTTGAGATAATCCATCGCCTCATACGCCACCAAGATGGTGTTCCATTCATATCCGCCGTGGATGCCGCCGACAAACAAGAGTTCCGTTCCGCCTGTGCCGTAGTGATACGCGACGATATCGCGGCCCTCAACGGACTTGCCGATGACCGTCTGGGTCTTCACGGTCTGTTTTTGAGAGGTCGTACCGATCGTCGGCTGACTTTCCGTGGTGGGCGACAGAGATGTATCAGTGGTCGACACATCGTTGCGGACCATTTCCGGATCGCCGGAATAATTATTCGCAAAATAAAAGTAACCGCCGACAGCGATGAGAATAATAACAATCCCCGCAATGATGAGTTTATTCATATGGACTTATTCTAGCATATCGGGCTCTGCCTCTCCCCATGTGAAAAAAGCGCCCCACTAAGCGCCATAAACACGAGACCCCCTAGGCCTTCAAACCGAGGCCGGTCCTGATGAAATACCAATTGACCCCGACGAGTATCGCCGCAAACAGGAAAAGTATGCCGACGGAAACGAGGAGGGAGACATCCGTGATGCCGAGAAAGCCGTAGCGAAAACCGTTTATGAGATAGAAGAGCGGGTTGGCGTAGGTGAGTGCCTGCCACCACGAAGGGAGAGCGTGGACCGAGTAGAAGATGCCGCCCAAGTACACGAGCGGTGTGAGAAAGAATGTGGGAACGATGTTGATGCCGTCGATCGATTTCGCGTAAATGCCGTTCACCAATCCGGCGAGCGAGAAGACGAGCGCGGTCAGGGACGCGAACGCGAGGATGATGAACGCGCTGTGAAACGTGAGTGAAAGTCCGGTGAAGAAGAGGGAGACGGTGAAGACAAGCATCCCCGTGAGCACGCCGCGCACCACGCCGCCTGCGACAAGTCCTGCGATGATGAGCCACGGCGGGGTCGGCGAGACGAGTATTTCGTCGATAGAGCGCGCGAAGAATTTCGACGAGAAGAACATGAACGATGTATTCGCATAGGAGGTCGTCACGATCGCGAGCATGACAAGCCCCGGCACGACGAAAGTCATGTACGGCACCCCCTGCATATCCCCTATCTGCGAGCCCAATATCGTACCGAAGACGAGAAAGTAGAGGACCGAGGTCACGACCGACGGAAGGAACGTCTGCACCCAGATCCGAAACATCCGCATGACGTCCTTGCGCACCATAGTATAGAACGATGTCCATTTTTGTTGCGGGGTCATATCATTCTTGGGTGAGTTTGATGAACACCTCTTCAAGTCGACTTCCCCGATACCCCTCCTTGGCCGCACCCGCCTCGTCATGAAGCTTGAGCACGTTTTCCATCGTGTCATTCGCGACGATATTTCCCTTGCTGATGATGGCAACGTGTTTCGCGAGCTGTTCTGCCTCTTCGAGGTAGTGCGTCGTCAAGAGGACCGTAAGTCCTTCTTTGTTGAGTCCGGAAAGATAGGTCCACATACTCCGGCGCAATTCCACGTCAACGCCCGCCGTCGGCTCGTCCAGAATAAGGAATTGCGGACGATGCACCAGCGCCCGTGCGATCATCAAACGCCGCTTCATCCCGCCCGAGAGCGTCATTGCGCTCTGGCGCATCTTCTCGCCGAGGCCGAGGTCGGTGAGGAGTTTTTCGGCGCGGGGAACAGCCACCTTGCGCGGAATACCGTAATAGCCGCCCTGATTGACGACGATATCGAGAGGCTTCTCAAACGGATTGAAATTGATCTCCTGACCCACGAGCCCGATCCGCGCCTTTGCAAGTTCCGGCTCGCGATCGATGTCG
>MHLS01000023.1:0-1041 GCA_001819095.1 Candidatus Lloydbacteria bacterium RIFCSPLOWO2_02_FULL_54_12 | reverse complement strand
CCCCCGCCGTTTTATTCACCAACGCCGTCGCGATGCCGATGATCGTCGTCTTCCCCGCGCCGTTCGGGCCAAGGAGCGCGAAAAAATCGCCGACGGGAATATCGAGCGACACGCCGCGGAGCGCTACCGTGCCCGTCTTGTACGTCTTGTTGAGGTCGCTGACGCGTAGCGCAAGTTCGGACATGGCGTACAGTATAACCCAAAAAGTCCCCCGCGCGGCGGCTTAAGGCCTGAACTACTTCGGATACCAATTGAGAAGCACGACATCAATATCCGAGTTCCCCGCGTTCACAAGTGTTTTGAATCGCGCAACATCGGCGAGACCGTCCGGTGAACGATAGTGGTAGGGATAAACGTGTTTGGGCTTGAAGGCGAGCACCGCGTCGGCCGCTTCATCGACGCCCATCGTGTACGGAAGATTCATCGGGAGAAGCGCAATATCGATATTTGCAAGTGCACGCATTTCGAGAATTCCCGCCGTGTCGCCCGCGATGTACACGCGAAAACCGTCTTTCTCAAGAATGTATCCGTTCCCGCGTCCTTTGACGTGGCGCTTCTCCTCCGGACCGGGAAGATTGTACATGGGCATTGCCGTGATCGTGAACCCGCGCTCGAGCATCGTCTCTCCGTTCTTCATCACATGCGCACGCGACGCAAGCTCTTTGGGAAGCAACTCCGCCACCGAAGGAGGGACGATAAGCATGGCGTTCCCGAGGACCGCGGTCAGTGTCTCCGCATCGAGGTGGTCACCATGGATATCGGTGACAAGGATGATGTCGGCGACGGGCTTCCCCGCAAAAACTTGGGCGCCTCCGACGGGATCGGTATAGAACGTCGTATCACCCCATCCGAGTACGGCCGTCGCGTGCGAGACGGGTATGATCTCGACCGGCGCTTCTTGCTTCACTGTTGATCCGTTGTCGGTTGTGACGTGCATAGGCGTATCTCCTTGTTTTTCGTTCTTTTCTCCAATAATCTAATGCAACGGATAATATATCCGTATGCACCGATCATTTCATAGTTTAACGGTGGCAGAGCGTG
>MHLS01000022.1:28840-44832 GCA_001819095.1 Candidatus Lloydbacteria bacterium RIFCSPLOWO2_02_FULL_54_12 | reverse complement strand
CAATACAAAAACAATGGCCCGACTCTCAATGAGAGACGGGCCGCAGTTGTACCTATTCTGATTTTAACCGGACAGTAGTGCGTGAGATGGCGGTTTCGCCTGTCTCATGGGGCGGCTTGGGGCGATCTCACGGATCGCGGGGTTTCGGTCCTCAACACTTGCCGTCAATGACGGCGGTCGTTCCTTTCTCGAGCGCTTTGTGGAACTCCTCCGGCGAGGCGACTTGGATGGGAATACCTTTCTCTTCGGCGCAGGTGTGGCAGTGGCCGTAGAAGAGTTCGTGCGTCGTCTTGCCGCAGTCTTCGCCACGGCACTTGAGGCGCGGGGCGGCACCGAAGAGTCCGCCGGCGTCCGCAAGATAGCGCGGATGTCGCGTCCAGTCTACGCGGCGACGGCGGGCGCGTCTTGCGATGAGGGCGATGGCGAATGCTGCGAGAACGGCGATGATACCCAAGGTAACGGAAAGATGCACGGTGGCCTCCTTGTGTCTGTTGATGTGAACGAACGTTCGCACTCTAGCATAAGGAGAAAAAGAAGCATAGGGATCGCGCGAGAAAAGTTTTCGTACCTAAAACATCACGTCGCGCACCGCTCAATCCAGTTGCCGATGCAGGGTCTCCTCCCACCGTCCGAACTTGCCTTTTGTGGGGTCCGGATGATCGCTCAAGCGGAAGCGGTATTCCGAGAGCTCCGGCGCGCGGAGGTCGCGATAGGGTTTGTATAATGCGTATTTCGTTTCGCGGAGCGTCGGATGCGCCAAATAATGCGCGAGTGGTTTTTCGTGGTAGCGGCCGAACACCGCGCAGAGTGTTTTGAGTTCCGCATGCTTCTCCTCTGCGTACATTTCCATCGCTTTCGCAATGGCCGTATTGCGGTAGTCGGTGAGCTCAAAGAGCATGGCGGCGAGCTTGGGGTCGCTGGTGAGCTCTTGGTCTATTCTCGCTCCCAAGTTGACGCCGAGGGCTCCCACCATTCCCACGGCACCGAGCCCGAGCGCACTCTTGAGAAAAGTTCTCCGCGACATCCCTCCCTTTTTCTCGGGTAACGTTTCTCGCGGATTAGCTCCGCCTTCTTCCCTCCGCCCCCTTCCTTTCCGCACTTGGTCATAGATGAGGGAGAAAGCGACGCCGCCCGCAACGCCGAGCGCGCCCGTCGCGGCAATGCGCTCAAGTTCCGCCACTTTTATATCGAAGTCACGAAGCGAATCACCGGGGCCGACCACTTCTTTGAAAAAGCGGACAATGTGTCCTCCGCCCGCCAGCGGGTCGGAAGAAACGACCGGCTTGTCGTATTTTGCCGCGATCGATTCCGTCTCGCGGAAAAAATTCACCGCAGGGTTGTCATTGACGATGGCGTCCTGGAATCCCGTCATATCCGCGCCCGGTACGTACTTTTGAATGATTTCACGCAGTTCCGCGATTGTTTGTTCATCAAAGAGCCCGCCGGCATCCGGAGCGCATTCGAGAAACACCGCCGAGGACTTTCGGATACGCTCTTCGATCCGCTCTCGGTGGAACGCATAGGTCTCCGGTGTGTGGAGGATGCCGACGATGTCGACGGGCGTCCCGAGGACGGACACGTGTGTTTCCGAATAATTCTTTTTCACCGCATCAAGAAAATCGAGCGAATCCGGCGACGCGCTCCGCATATTGTCCTCGATATTCCGGTCGAATCGCCGCGACCGCTCGTCGGTGTATAGGGCGAACTCCCGGCGGAGCGCTTCCGCCGTCTCGTTTCCGGAAATACCCTCGGGAAGACCCTCCTTGTTCATCGAACATACAATACCATATTGTCGCGCGAGGGAAACCCCGAGGTACAAGGTCGGACCTCGTACCTCGGGGTGCGTGCTACAATTTCCTTCATGCAATCTCTTACGGCACGGCTCAACGCGAATATCTGGAAGTATGCTGTCCTCCTTATCTCGAACAAGCGTATTTTCGTCGCCATCTTGGGTGCGTATTATCTTACTGTACCCGGTGTGACGCCGGAGGGGATCGGTGTCATTTTGCTCGTCGCAAGTTTCTCGGGTTTTCTCTTCGAGATCCCGAGCGGATATCTCTCGGATAAGTTGGGACACAAGCCGACGCTTATCCTCTCGCGCATCTTCATGCTCTTCTCCACGCTCGGTTTCATTCTTGCGGACTCCCAGAACGGACTCATCGTTGCCGCAGTCTTCATGAGTTTGAGTCAGGCGTTCCACAGCGGAACGGGAAGTGCGTTCATGCACGAGACGCTGAAGGGCCTCGGACGCGAAGAGGAATACGCCCAAGTGATGGGGAAAGTCAGCGCAATCGGCTTTGCGGTACCCGTTGTCTTCATGGTCCTCACACCGTTTTTGGTCGGCGTGAGTTACAAGGCGCCGTTTCTCTTGAGTCTCGTGGTGGATGCAAGCGGGCTCATCGTCGCGCTCCTCCTTACCGTTCCGCCGGTCACCCCCCTCCATGTCGAAGAGATCGGGAACACGAACTTTCTTCAGGTGATGCGGGAGGGGTGGCGGTTCGGATTTTTTCGCTACGCACTCTTTTTCGGATTGACCAGCGGAGTCTTGTTTGCGGTCGGAGGTTTTCGCGCCGCGTATCAGGCGTTCCTTGAGATACCCGTCATTTACTTCGGTATCTTTTTCGGGATCGGACGCGCGCTCGCTTCGCTCCTACTCCTCTATAGCGGGAGAATGAAAAAGACGCTCAGCCGCGGGGTCTACTGCGGGGTCGGACTGGCGGGCTACGCGGTCGGTATACTCTTCCTCGGTCTTTCAAGCACGACGTGGGTCATTGTGGTCGTATTCATTATCATCAACGCGTACCAATGGGGGATGAGTCAGGTGAACACCGGTTTTATGCTCGACGTCATCACAGAGAGTAAATTCAAGGCGACGCTCCTTTCCGTGCGCGCACAAGTTGACGAGTTGGTCGCCGCCCTCGCGAGCTACGGCCTCGGTCTTGCCATCGGGTACTTTTCCTACCGGACGGGATTCATGCTGCTCGCGCTTGGCTATCTTCTGCTTGCCGTTCCTGTCTATATCTACATTTTGCGCGGGGAGCGGTCGCGACCGAAGGTCGAGAACGTCCAGGTGTGAGATGGGGATTCGTCGGTTCCCGCCTCCCCGCCAAAAGTGCTATAATTCTAGGCATGTTCTCGGCACCGGAGAAGAATGTTGAACAGTTGGGTCTCAAGGAAGGCCAAATCGTCGCCGATTTCGGCGCGGGCTCCGGCGCGTACACCATTGCCGCCGCAAAGGCCCTTCGGGGGACCGGCAAGGTCTATGCCGTTGACGTGCAAAAGGACCTTTTGACCCGCCTAGAGAACTCGTGTGCGACGGAGCATGTGAGCAATGTTGCCTTTATCTGGGGCGATCTCGAGAAGTTGGGCGGGACGAAATTGCACGAAAATTCCTGCGACGTGGTCATTGTGTCGAACGTCCTCTTTCAGGCGCCGGATAAGCGCACGATCATCGAAGAGGCGAAACGCGTGCTTCATCCGGGGGGCAAGGTCGTCATCATTGACTGGACCGGCTCATTTAATAGTATGGGACCGACGGCAGAGCAGGTCTTTCCCGAGCCGGAGGCGCGCAAACTTGCCGAGAGTGCGGGATTCGCCTTTGATCGGACGCTCGATGCCGGCAACTACCACTACGGCCTCGTGTTTCAGAAAGGAGGAACAAGGACGTTCGCGCAACAGACGACGGCACCCCGCCCCGTATAAATTTCACTTTAAATCCGCAACGCAATGAGATCGTTCCACTCCATCCTCCTCACCTTCTTTGGGTTCATGGCGGTCGTTGCGATCGGCGTGTTTTCCTTTGCGCCGAGTCGAGGAGACCAGAAGATTATCGGCGCGAGCGGGAACGCCGTGATCTGGGGGACTTTTGATCTCACACCCGCCGCACAGAACGTCATCGTCAATTTCAATGCCGCGTACCAGAAGAGTTTCTCAGTAACATACGAGTACCACGATCCGGAGAACTTCGATAACGACATTGTCGAAGCGCTCGCATCGGGGAAGGGTCCCGACGTCCTCCTTCTTCCTGACGACCTCATACTGCGACACATCGACAAGATCGAGCTCATCCCGTACACCTCTTTCCCGCCCGACGTCTTTCAGGCGAGTTTTGTGCAGGCGGCGGAGATCTATATGCGCGACCAAGGGCTCGTTGCGCTCCCGTTCGTGCTTGACCCGATGGTCATGTACTGGAATCGCGACATGTTCAACAACGCCTCCGTTATCGCGCCGCCTCGATATTGGGACGAGCTCTTGCTTTTGGCGCCGAAGCTGACGAAGCGTAATCCGAAGACGTTCGAGGTCACCGAAAGTGCGATCGCGTTCGGCGAGTACGTCAATGTCGAGCATGCGAAGGATGTGCTCGCCCTGCTCTTCCTTCAGGTCGGCAATCCGATTGTTGCGCTCAAGAACGGGAAGCCCAGGGCAATGTTGATGGGTGGAGACGAAAGCAAGCTTACTCCGTCCGAGGACGTGCTTTCGTCGTTGCGCTTTTTCATGGACTTTTCCAATCCGCAAAAATCCAACTTCACGTGGAATCGCTCTCGTGCGAACTCGCTCAACGAGTTCATTGACGGCAATCTTGCCATGCATCTTGACTATGCGAGTGCATATACGCGCATCAAAGAGAAGAACCCGCATCTCAACTTTTCGGTCACGCAAGTTCCGCTTCTGCGTGAAACAAGCGCAGAGATCACATTCACCAAGATCCACGGTCTTGCCGTCATGAAGAGCTCGAAGAACAAGTCCACCGCATTTGTCGTGGTCCAGCGCCTTTTGACCGACGCCGATCCGGCGAAAGATTTTGCCGCCGCGTTCGATCTTCCCCCGGTTACCCGCAAGCCCCTTGCCGCGCGCCCTACCGACGCCGCACTTGCCGCCTTTTACGACGCGGCGATCCGCGGGAGAACATGGCTCGACCCTCGGCCGTCGTTGAGCGATGAGGCATTTCGCAATATGGTCGAATCGGTCTCGTCGGGACGAAGCAATATTTCCGATGCGGTGAACGGTCTGCATCATGCGTTGAACGCCATGCTCCGTCCTTACCAGCAATAACGCTTTTCTTAAACGCCATGCACTATCTGCGCCCCATGCTCCTCGCCCTCTTCGTCGGTACCATCGTCCCGATGGTAGCTTTTGCCACGTCACACACCGGACTTGTCGTCTGCAACGGACCGGATTGCGACTTCAACAAACTTGTTCTACAAGTTCAAAAGGTCATCAATTTCCTTATCATCAGTGTCGCCGCGCCGCTCTCCGCGGTCATGTTCGCCTACGCGGGTTTCCTCTATGTGACGAACCGCGGCAATGAAAGCCAGATCAGTCAGGCGCATGAGATCTTCTGGAATGTGTTCATCGGTCTCGTGGTGGCGCTCGCCGCGTGGCTTACCGTTAATTTCATCCTCGTCTTCTTTCTTGATGCAGAATTCATTTTCCTCACCAACACGTGATCGTCGTGGTATACTCGCTATTATGAGAAAGACCCGCACACTTTCCGCCCTCTTTGCCTCGCTTTTTGCGGCGAGTGTGCCGTCTGTGGCGCTTGCGGCGTGTACGGTGACGGGGAATGTTTATGAAAATCCTATCCGCGACGCTTTAAATATCTGTAGTATTCCCGACCTTCTTCTTGCGTTGGTCGATCTCGTCTTTTTGATCGGCGTGCCAATCGTCGTCATTTTCATCATCTACGGCGGGTTCCTCTTCGTGAAGTCGGGCGATAATGAGTCGGAACTGGCGAAGGCAAAAAATGTGATGACATGGACCTTGGTCGGCGCGCTTGTCCTCCTCGGCGCTAAAGCTATCTCCTTGGCGATCCAAGGCACGATAACGAGTTTGCAGTAAAACATTTATGTACTTACGAAGGTTCACACAACTCTCACTCGGTAGCACGGCAGCATTCCTTCCGACGACGGCGTTCGCGCTCTCAAATTTTGCGAACGGGCTCGGCAATCCCACACCCGGCGCAGGCGGGACGTTGTGGGAGTTCATCTACCTATTGATCGACATCATCCAATGGGTCGCCCTCCCTGTCTTGGCGGCATGTATCGTGTACGCGGGATTTCAGCTCGTCTCTGCGGGTGGCGACGAGACGAAAGTCACTTCGGGCAAACGCTGGCTCGTTTCGAGTTTGATCGGCGTGGTCATCATTCTTGGTGCGCATGTGATTGCCGGCGTGGTCTGTGGCACCGCAAAACTGTTCGATGACACTATAGTTTGCCCAGCATGATGACGTATAGTAAACAAATGAAACGCCACCTCTTTGCCACACTCTTTCTTGCGTTCGCGCCGGTGTTTGCCCACGCGGCTACGCCCGCAAATTTGCGGGAGTTCGCCGAACTCGTGATCAAGATCCTCCAGTCCGTCGCGGGAATTCTCATGGTTTCGCTTTCGCTCGGGCTCCTCTGGGGCGTTATACTTTTTTTTGCGAATGCGGATAATGCAGAGAAACGAGAGTCGATCAAGGGGTACCTCCTCTGGGGCGTCATCGGCATTACGGTCGTCGTGGGCATTTGGGGAATCATTGCATTACTTTCGGCTACGTTCGGCTGGTCCAGTATCGGCATCCCGCAAATAAGTCCGCCGACGTGATAGCACCCCCTTTTATGCGCCGCCTTTTCATCAATTCTTTGGTTTCGTCCGCGGTACTTTTGCCCGCGGTTGCGGTCGCTCAAGCGAACGACGTTTTTGACCTTTCCGTAACGATCTTGGGTATCATGGGCGGGCTTGCACGGCTTTTCTGGCTTTTGGCAATCATGCTTTTTTTCTGGGGGGTAGTGAAATTCATCGCCAATGCCGAGGACAGCACCGAACGCGAAAAAGGGAAGCAACTGATGATCTGGGGGGTCGTCGCTTTTGTTGTCCTTGTTTCCTTGTGGGCGCTTGTCGGACTGGTCCTGACCGATACGTTTGGCATCGACGGGGGAGGGACGCTTAATTTCGTGGACAAGGACGGCAACACACTGTAAGTTGCCAAGATTTGAGTGGAAGAGCTCTGGCACCTTCCCTGAGAGGGTGTTAAATATGAGGTGGAACCCCTAATCCGTCTCAGGCGGATACCTTGCATTTGGGGCCCGCAATGGCTCTTCTTTACTGGGGTGAGCCAGAATGCCACGGGCGCAAGCCCGTGGATGAATGGCCACAACAATAAGTGTGTGCGGCGGCACACTCCTCTTCCAGAAAAACAACCCCGGTGCCGCCCGCGAAATGCCCCGCCCTCCTGGGTGGGGATAGACGGGCGGTATGTTTTACTGCCTGACACGGACCGCCTCGGTGGATTTGTATCGGTGAATCGTAAAAACCCGATATTTATCAATGTTTTTTGGCTGATAGACAGGCAGGCGACCTGTCCACACCCTTTTTTGGGGAGAGGCTTGCCGATTTGGGGAAAATAGGCTATACTGGCAACATCGATTCGTGAAGTAGCAGATTATAAAGGTCGTTTGTTATTTATTAGTTTCTTAGCTATTTGTATGAAAAAAATCATTATTGGTGGGCTTCTCATGGCTCCGTCGGTGGCGTTTGCGGCCTTGGGTGGCGTGCAGAACTTGGTTGTCGCTTTGTCGGGTATCGTCAACTTGCTCGCGCCGATGTTTCTCGCGCTTGCCGTTGCGGTCTTCTTCTGGGGCTTGGTCAAATACATCGCGAACGCAAGCGATGAGGCGGCAAAGGAGGGAGGTAAGACCCTCATGATCTGGGGCATGATTGCGATCTTCATCATGGTCGCCCTTTGGTCCATCCTTGGCTGGGTTCAGACGACGCTTGAACTTACGGGTGATATCGATACTGGTGCAACACCGAACTTCTCGTTGCCGACCTAACGTCCGCTACGCGCATCTCTTGTTTTTTAACAAAACTCCGCCTGTTGGCGGGGTTTTGTTATGCGCACGGAAAGTGATGCAACTCGATAATGTGGAACCTTTGTATCTGTCTCCAGCTGCCATTTTGACGCCACGAACGGGTATTGTACAATGACAGTATGCACAAGGCTTCACTTGCTTCCACCCTCCTTCTTCAGGCGCTCTTTCTCCCGAGACTTGTTTTCGCCGCCACACCGCCGGACGAAGTGCTTGAGTTTGTTGGCAAAATTTCGACCAACATCCTGAACCCGCTCATCATGATCCTCTTTGCGCTTGCGTTCGTCTATTTCGTCTACGGCGTCGCGGCGTACATCTGGAACCCCGACAACGAAGAAGCGCGCACGAAAGGTAAGATGAGCATGCTTTGGGGCGTCGTGGGCATGTTCATCATGGTTTCGGTGTTCGGTATCATGAAGTTCATTATCAGCTCGATTGGTGCCGACGATGCACTCATGAACTATGTCTAGATTCAGCCTTACTGTCGCCGCGACGACACTTTTTTCACCACAGCTTGCCTTTGCGGCAGACATCAACACGGTGATCGATGACCTCACCGACATTGTCGGGCTCATCATCCCGCTCCTCCTTTCTGCCGCCGTTGCGGTCTTTTTCTGGGGACTGGTGAAGTTCATCGCACATGCCGACGACGAGAAGATGCTTGAGGACGGAAAGCAGATGATGATCTGGGGCATGATTGCGATCTTCATCATGGTCGCCCTTTGGTCGATCGTGGGATTCATCCAACGGGAACTCGATCTTGACCTCGCGACAACTCCGGAAAATCTGCCTGTATTGCCGCTCAATCTTCCCTAACGAACAGTCGGCGTTCCTTTCTGCGAACTTTCCGTCGGTGGTTTTTTTATGTCACAGATCAGTGGGCCCGCTTCGAAATCCTGTTTCGTATTTTAATCCGGCGCGAAAGCAATGTGTGACCTTTTCGATTAAAAATACAAGGTGGAATCCGTCTGAGGCGGATACTTGGCTTGGTAAACAAACTTGAGGTTTTGACCGCAATTTTCGTATAAAAAAAGTTCGTTCGCGCCTTGCGGCACGAACGAACATGAATGTACTATTGATGTTCCGCGTCCCACTCCTTCGGTCGGAATTGAAGCATAATCGGCGGGATGGGTGCCCCGTGTAGGAACATCGCAAGCTCGCTTCGCCTTGGAATGTTGTTCCCGTCGTAGAGGTACGCGTCGAAGTATCGTTGCCCCTTCGCGCCCTCTTTGACCTCAAGGTAGAACTTGCCGGAAATGTGTCTCCAGCGGTCGACCCAATCTCCGGCACAGGTCTTGGAGACATTCCTCCGACGATCATCCTCCCTTACTGTGCAGGAGCCGGTAAGACGCATGTCGAACGCTTCATTACCCGGACCGAAGATGACCGTGAGATCGACCGATTCGGTGAGATGCCTCCCCGGCATTTCGGCGAGTGCAAGCTGCTGCCCGCCCCATCGTGACTGCGGTACTCGGTAATGCATGTTCGGCGCCATATAGGTCGCCGTCCACCCCGCGAGCTTGTTCGACGTGAAGTTGGGATTTCGCGGCAAACCTTCGGGGACGACCATGTTTCCCGGCAACTCGAGACTCGTCGATCCTCGTACTCCGGCAACTTTCTCCCACGTTCCCGTCGGAGCGACGTGGCCGTAGTAGATGATGATGCCGATTGTGGTAAGGATGGCGATGCTTTCGAGGTGTTTGACGGCTGCTCGAAGCACCGGATGCGCTTTTTTATCCTTTGCGCTTCCGGGTGCTCCCGCGAGCGATGCGCTCTTTGCTCTCGAAAAGAAAGCGGTGAGCATCCAAGCGCCAATCGGGATCCATGCCCAGTTTGGGCTGTTGAAGATCTTTGGACCCACGAACCATGCGATGCACCCGATCACCACCCACCATGTCCACGTTGAAAGGTTGGTGAGTGCATCGAAGAGTGCGCTACCGAAGGGAGCCTCGGGTGGCGCCGGAGTTTTCTTCACCTCCGCCGGCGCCCTTTTCACTTCTGCGGTTTTCTCCCGTTTCCCCAACATGCGCGCCCCAAAAAACACGAGCACGCCGATGAGTATGACGAAGAGTGTCCCGATGAATCCCCAGAGTGTCGCTTGAAGCACGCTCCCCGCAGCGCTTCCGGGGAAAAAGTAGGGCAGAGAGATAAGAGTGATGCCGATAAGTCCGAGCACCACCCCCACCCCCAAACGTTTCGCGTCCATAGGTTAGGCTCCTTTTTTCGGTGGCCGTCCGCCTGCAAGCGACTGCTCTAAGAGCACATTGCTTTTCTTCTGCTCTTCGAGGATCTGGGCGTTGATCGGATCGATCGTCGCCCCGCCGCCGATTTGCATGATGACCGTGCCCGCTTTTTGTGCGACACCAAGTTGCGTTTGCTGGTCGAGCAGTTTGGTCCCGATCGGGCCCGCAGCTTTGAGGGCACGCGTGTACTTGAGCACATATTTCGCGTCAGCTTCCGCGTCGGCGGCACGAACGGTTTTCTTCCGCTCCGCTTCGGCTTTCGCATTGATGCTCGTCACTTCAGCGTTGCGGTGGGCGGTGTATTTCGCCGTGCGCGATTTCTCCGCTTCGGCATCGGTCATATCAATGGTCTCGACCTGTACGCGCTTCACGACAACACCGAAAAGCTCTCTGGTTCCCGGACCGCTTTCGAGTTGGTCGGTCACCTTCGTGAGATCGCGGCCGATAGTGTCCTTGAGCTCGTCCGACTCCTTCCCGACCTCGCCCAAGAGCGTGTCAAAGTCTCTTGCACGGACGAAATTGCGTCCGCGGACCTGTATGCCCGAGATCGATTGCTGATGCCACTTCTTGTCGGCGAATGCCGCCTTGAAGGGGTTCACGATCTGGAACGTGACTTTGCCGTGGAGGGTTACCTTCACGTTCTCGCCATGGAGTGTTTCGGCGTTGTCAATCGAGAACGAATACGTCTGCTCCGCGAGGAGGAAGTAGTCGGACCAGTCGGTTTTGCCGCGCACCGTGAGTACGCCGTTCTCGCTCATCACCTCTTCGGTTCGCGGAAACTCGTAGATGTAGATCCGCTCGCTGAAGGGGTTGAAGAAGCGATAGCCGCTATAACGGAAGAAGGCGTCGTCGATGAGTCCCATATTCTCCGGCGGAAGCACTTCGCCCGCCGCGAGCGGAACGATCTCGTACTTCTCCGGCGCGGTCGGTCCGCCTTTCTTCTTTGAGCCGGGGACGTTGGTAAGCAATCTCACCACTTTGCCGCCCCGCATCTTGAACTTCGATTTGTTCGGCCCTACCCTAGTCGTCGCGGCGAATTTCTCCGGATGCTTCGGGTCGTTTTCGAGCCACTTCGCAATGGCGGGAAGCCAGAGCGAGATCGTCGCGCGCAGGACGGTCCCGATCGCGAGCAACATTCCCAAGAGTACTCCGAGTGCGATAAACATGATTGCTCCTTGTGTTGTTGCGGTACATGAACAGCGTCGGGCGGCAGCGGGGCGAGCATGGTTGCTGTCCCCTAGGCCGACCGACGGTTTTTTTACAACGAATTTCTAACGGTACTGTACCAAAAAATAGCCAAAAAGTCAAGCAAAATCAGGGAATTACCTTGACCCACAGGGCTTTGTTGAGTAGCCTAAAGCGAGTCTGTGTAGGCAAAAAAGAGGCTTTTATGCATGTGATCTTTGCAAAACCAAGGGGTTTTTGCGCCGGCGTCGACCGTGCTATCGCTGTCGTCGAGACCGCACTGAAAAACTTCGGTCTGCCGCTCTATGTCAAACATGCGATCGTGCACAACCGCCATGAGGTGGACCGGCTTCGGAGGCTCGGCGTCATTTTTGTGGAGCGTTTGTCGGAGATTCCAGAAGGTTCGCGGGTCGTTTTCAGCGCCCACGGTTCCCCGCCGGAGAGCTTCGTCGAAGCACGTGCGCGGAGGTTTGAGGTCATCGATGCGGTGTGTCCCTTGGTGACGAAGGTGCATCACGAGGTCAAACGTTATGCTGGTGGGGGAAGAACGGTCATTGTGATCGGTCACCGCACGCATATCGAGGTGCTCGGAACGAAAGGCGAAGCGCCGAGGCAGACCGTGGTCGTGGAATCGGTTTCGGACGCCGAGCAAGTTCAGGTGCCGGATCCCGAACGTGTCGCATATACGACACAGACGACCTTAAGCGTCGACGACGTGCGGGAGATCGTTGGGGTGCTCAAGCGCCGATTTCCACATATTGAGGGGCCTCGCAAGGCCGACGTCTGTTATGCGACACAGAACCGCCAAGACGCGGTGAAGGCGCTCGCGCAACGCGCCGACCTCGTCCTCATTTTTGGCTCGGAAGAAAGCTCGAATGCGAACCGTCTCGTGGAGGTGGCTCGACGGGAGGGCGTGAAAACGTTCCTCGTTGAGGACGCAAGCGCGCTCTTGCCCGAGATGTTCGTCGGGGTCGCGGTCGTCGGTGTTTCTTCCGGCGCTTCGACACCGGAGCATCTGATCGAGGAAGCGCATCGGCGTTTGCAGGAGTTCGGCGCGAAGAGTCACGAGACCGTCACGCTCGAAGAAGAGCACGTGCATTTCGTGCTTCCCAAAATATTCACGAGATGACTACGACAATCCGCATACCCGTTGGGTGTGCGGATTTTTTGTGTGCAAGGAGAGGTGAGCCGGCAATTTACGTTCGCGCGAGTCGCGGCAGAACACGTTTTGGTCTGTTTTTGCGCGAAAAACTCTTGACATAAAGGTTGCATCGCGTATTCTACGGCATATAGTTAACAAAATTTATGAAAATATATTTGAAATGCAAAAACAACCGTTTACCCACAACGTCACAATCGTTGGATTTGGAAGTATAGGGCAGGGTGTACTACCCCTCTTGTTTCGGCACTTTGATCTCGATCCGTCGCGGGTCGTCATCATCACCGCCGATGATCGCGGAAAGGATGTTGCCGAGAAGTACGGCGTTCGATTCATACTTCGGCCGCTCACACCGTCGAATTATGTGCAGGCACTGAAGCCGCATGTAAGTCGCGGTGATTTCCTCCTGAACCTTTCAGTGGATGTCTCCTCGGTCGCGCTTATCAAGTACTGCCAAAATGAGGGAGCGCTCTATCTCGACACCTGTATCGAGCCGTGGAGCGGGGAATATACCGACCCGAAACGCTCCGTTGCCGAGCGTTCTAATTACGCGCTCCGCGAAAGCGCCCGAGCGTTGAGGTCGAGTGAGCCTCGCCCGACGGCCATCATTGCGCACGGTGCAAATCCGGGAATCGTCTCTCACTTTGTCAAAGATGCTTTGCTTCAACTCGCAAAAGACATCGGGCTAGGAACGACGACGCCGGCGACCCAAGAGGAGTGGGCAAAGCTTGCCATGGCACTCGATATCAAAACGATACACATTGCCGAGCGCGACACGCAGGTTGCCGAAGCAAGGAAGAAGATGGGCGAGTTTGTGAACACTTGGTCGGTCGACGGATTCTGTTCCGAAGGCAATCAGCCGTCCGAGATGGGATGGGGTACGCATGAGAAGAAACTGCCCGAGGGCGCGCGCAAACACCGGTACGGGTCACAGAGCGCGATCTATCTGCTTCAGCCGGGCTTTCTCACCGCGGTGCGCAGTTGGACTCCGATCTCCGGACCGCAACACTCGTGGATCATCACGCACAACGAGGCCATCTCCATTGCGGATTATCTGACGGTGCGCGATGGAGAGAAGAGGGTCAGGTACCGCCCGACCGTGCATTATGCGTATCGTCCTTGTGACGACGCGGTACTTTCGCTTCACGAACTTGCAGGGAGGAACGGGACGATGCAGGACGAACAGCGTCTGATTAACGAAGAGATCCTTCCCGGAGGCGCCGACCAGCTTGGCGTTCTCCTCATGGGACACAAGAAGAATGCATATTGGTACGGCTCGCATCTCACCATCGATGCTGCGCGCGCGCTTGTGCCGCACAACAGCGCGACCAGCCTTCAGGTCACAGGAAGTGTGATCGGCGGGATGGTCTGGGCAATCGCCAATCCCGACGCCGGCGTCGTCGACGCGGACGAGATCGACCACCGCGTTGTTATGGACATTGCGCGGCCGTACATGGGCAAAATGATGGGTGTCTATACTGACTGGACCCCGCTTGACGGTCGGGGTGTATTATTCCCCGAACCGCTCCATCACGACGATCCGTGGCAGTTCAGCAACTTCCGCGTGTCCTAACTATCGGTGGGCAGGGGATGTCCGGAACTCTCCCGCAGGAAATGCGCTTCCCGTACAAAGTGCTGGGGGGGAGACTTGAACTCCCACGTTCTTTCGGACTCAAGCTCCTAAGGCTGGTGCGTCTGCCCCCGAAAATGTTTGCGAGCGTAGCAAGCAAATACATTTTCGAGGATCCCGTTATACAGAGCGCGATCATTTCATTACTCGAGTGGGTAGGGCGAGACTTGAACTCGCACCCCTTGCGGGACCAGCTCCTAAGGCTGGCGCGTCTGCCAATTTCGCCACCTACCCATTTTGATATTTTATACACTCGCAAACAAACGGGATCTCGAAACATATTGTCGCGCTTCGCGCTCTGTATGTTTTGGGACAATTTCGCCACCCCAGCACTTTAAACGGGACTTGCCCCATACCATCCGCCTTAGGCGGATGGTATGGGGTTTCGCCACCTGCCCGTCGACCTCATGCTATCCTAGTTTCTTTTTCTGCACAAAAACATCCGCCACAGGCGGATGATGTCGCTACTTCTTGTCGCTCCCGAAGAGGTCGCCGAAGATATTTCCGCCGAGAACGTCTTTGAACGCTTCGCTCAACGGATCTCCCGCCGCCGTCTCTTTTGCAGGCTTGGGAATGGTCGCGCGGCATTTCGTGTCGCATTTCGGACAGGTGATCTCAAGCGTTTTGCCGTATTGCGCTTCCGCGATCGTTATGCGAAGTATTGCGGGGCACCCCGGGCATTGCACCTGTCGATAACCTTTTTCCATCAAAAACTTTCCATGAAAGATCCCGCGGGAATTATAGCACGGCAGTGACCTTTGGCTTATTTTGTGTCACGAACACTCGGGTTTTTTAGCGCAGAGCCTAACAAAAAAAACGTAAGTGTTCGCGACCCCAGAAAACATAAGCTACTTTACGTTTTCTAAACACATCCCGCCCGATATGTGTCCCGAGTCACTAAGTCTTTTGGCGCAAAAGCCGCCAAAAGCCAAAGTGCTCGTGACCTCGTCTCGTCTCGTATCGTTCCGCTCCGCCCTTGGCGGATGCTCACGATATACTCCGACCGGACAAAACGCAGGGAGTGCCGTTGGGCACTCCCTGAATTTCGTTTTGTCCCCCCGGGGAGGATTCGAACATTACATGTTCAGTACAGGACCGCGCGTCGTACTCGCTCCGCTCAAGTCCCCCCGGGAGGATTCGAACATTACATGTTCAGTACAGGACCGCGCGTCGTACTCGCTGCGCTCCGTGCGACATGCTCGTCCTTTCTCATCCTCCCCGCAATGCTTCGCGTTGCTTGGGTGTCCTTTCGCTCCGCTCAAGTCCCCCCGGGAGGATTCGAACCTCCGACCGTCTCGTTAAGAGCGAGCTGCTCTACCAACTGAGCTACGAGGGGATAACTGTGCCATTCTATACGAGATGAAAAGTTCGTACAAGGTCGGACCTTAGGAATTAATTCTTCCCGCCTGCGTCCGACTTCGGACGGGCAGGCATGATCCGTCCTTGTACGAAAACTTTGTCTCCGTTTAAATAGTTTTGTCGTATTTTGATGTTCGTTCCGTCTCCCACGGGAAGAGCACCCAGCTTTTCCGCTCTCGCGCGAAGAAGTGCGGTGCGTGTTTTGCCGCTTTGTTGAAGTAGAGACTTGCCACGTGATGGTGCTCTCCGATGACCGAGAGTAGTCGCTCGACTGTGTCGCCCTTGTCGATGATGTCGTCGATGATGAGCGTGTCGCGTGAGATGTCGTCGCGGTTAAGGACGACCGGTACGTCCAAGAGGTGCGACAGCCGCACTGCGGCGACGAGCCCTCCACGGGGAATGCCGTAGACGTTTTTGATATGCCGCCCTTCTGCCCAGAGGGCGACCTTCACGCAGTCTTCCTCAAATTCTTCCCACGTATATTTCTCAACTTTTTCTGGCATGGTGTCCGATAAGTATATCGCTATTGCGCAATCTGTAACAGCGACTCCAAGGCCACGGGTAGT
>MHLS01000022.1:0-28824 GCA_001819095.1 Candidatus Lloydbacteria bacterium RIFCSPLOWO2_02_FULL_54_12 | reverse complement strand
AAAATATCGCAACGCTTTTTCGGAGCCGCGTACGAACCTTGCTTAGGTTGAGTGGGGTCGCAAGCCACTCTTTTGCCACGCTTTGTGACAGGGCGTCTGCTTCAATATTTGTCAGACGCTTGAAAAAGCCGCCGACAAAGACCGCGCCGCCTACAATAATATGTTCGGGCAATCCTTCAAGATGGCGCGCTATGGTTTGGCACCCTAGACTATGGCCGACAAAGTAGGTTGCCTCGTCTGGGTCTGGCGCCACACCCTTGAGTGCGGGAAGCCAGTTTTGTATCCTTGGTTCTTCGGGTTGAGGAAGTTGGGGTACGAAGACTTCGAAACCCCGCACCGCCAACTCTTCCCTAAGCCATGGGAACCACGCGTTTTCCGGCGACCCCTCCCAGCCGTGAATGATGAAGACTCTTTTTTTCATAAAACCTTTTTCTTGTTTTGTGCTCGGGGTGGGAGTCGAACCCACATGCCTTTCGGCGGGAGATTTTAAGTCTCCTGCGGCTACCAATTACGCCACCCGAGCAAACTTGGCGAGTGGATGGAGGCGTAGAGGGGAATCGAACCCCTGCATAACGGTTTTGCAGACCGTCGCGTTGCCACTTCGCCACTACGCCATAACGGACACTATAGCAACTTTGTCATTCGGTTTCCAGCAACTCCTCGATGCGCTGGCGATTCTGTTCGCCGATGTCGGGAAGAAAGGTCACCTGGGGGAGAACGCGCATGCGCGAGTGCTCCTTCACATATTCTTTGAACTCGGGTCGCAGACGGTTCGCGAAGAGTAGCGCGACGCGCTCTTTCTCTTTCGGAAGCACGGAAAGCAGGATGTTCGCGCGCTTCAAGTCGGAGGAGAGAACGACGTTGGTCACCGTGATAAGTGACGTGCGATTGGAGTGTCGGCTCAAGAAATCTCCGGCAAGGTCCTTGAGGTGGAAGAGCATCTTTTCGTCTTTGTGTTTTGCCATATTTAGCCAGTTGCTAGTCACCAGTCAATTCAGGAGAAAAAAGCATTTCGCTTTGATCGACTGGCGACTAGTGCCTAGCGACTGATTACTGTTTACTCACCACGATATAGGGTACGAGCACATCACGCTCCGCAATAGTGATCTTTGATTCCACCTGAAGCCCGCACTCGCTCCCTTCGATCGCCTCTTTGGTCTTGATCTTCTGGCATTGCACTTCGACCACCTTTCCTTCGCCGACTTCGGCGTCGCGGCGCATAATCTTGAACTTCGCTCCCGCCGAGACCTTTCCGGTTGTCACTCTTCCGCCGATGACCTGTTTTTCTTTTTGCTGACTGAAACAACGGATGATGCGTAATTCTCCGAGATGTTCAACGACCGAAATATGCGGTGCGCGCCGGAGCATTTCCTCGGAGAGCCACTCAGTCAACTTGTAGATGATGTCGAAGGAGTGGATCGTGACATTGTTGCGCGACGCGAGGTCGGCCGCTAATGCGTCGGTTTTCGTGTGAAAGGCGACGATGAGGGATTGTTCCGCACCGAGCGCGACCTTGATGTCGCTCTCGGAAACAGCGCCCACCCCCTTGTGCGCGACCTTGAGCCTCACGCGCTCGTGTTTCAACTTTGTGAGCTCATGTTCTATCGCTTCGAGCGTTCCCGCGACATCCGTCTTCAAGATGATCGGCACCGTCACTGTCCCTTCTTCGGCCGCGTCCTCCTTTGCGGCAACCATTTCCGGCCGAGCCATTGCGTCTTCGACGGCCCCCTCGGCTTCCTTTTTGTCCGCAAACGAAGAGACGATCGTACCCACAACGGGAATACCGCTCCAGCCGGTGAGCCGAATAGGAGAGGAGAATGTGGCCAAATCGAGGGGTTTCCCCATGAAGTTCTCCATCATGCGCACGGACGTCATGGAGTCTTCGGCGACGGCGAACATGCCGCGACGGAGCGTGCCGTCGGTTATGACCAAGGTCGCCGTGACACCCTTCTTGGGGTCCATGCGCGACTCGATAATGACTCCCTCCGCGGGTTTTTCCGCGTCGCCGGTGAGTTCGGCGAGTTCCGCAACGAGAAGCATGATGTCGAGAAGCTCGCTCACACCCGTTCCCGCCTTTGCGGATATTGCCACAAAAGGTACGTCACCGCCGTAACCTTCGACGTAGATCCCCACTTCGGCGAGCGTCTGTTTCGTGCGCTCCACATTTGCATTCGGCTTGTCGATCTTATTGATGGCGACGATGTAGGGGATCTTGGCTTCGATGATCGACTTGTAGGCCTCGAGCGTTTGCGCCTTCACGCCGTCTTCTGCCGAGACGACAAGAACGGCGATGTCGGCGACACGCGCCCCGCGAGCGCGCATACCCTTGAACGCTTCGTGTCCGGGGGTGTCGAGGAAGGTGATACGTTTCTCCGCGCCTTTCGCATCCTTGTGCGTTACTTCGTAGGCGGAAATGTGCTGGGTGATGCCTCCCGCCTCGCCCGCCACGATGTTCGTCTTCCTGATGTAGTCCAACAGCGTCGACTTGCCGTGGTCGATGTGGCCCATGATGACGACGATGGGCGGTCGTTCGCTTGGTTGTGCGGTTTTGGTGGGCACGGTGGAAAAACAAGAAATAACGAAAGCACGGCCATGCTAGCACCTATAATGCCAATTGTCTATGAGGGAGAAATATAAAAAATCCCCGCCAAGGCGGGGAGCAGGGAACCGGTCGACTTTGCCTAAATTTAGTGTCCCTCGAACTTCTGGTCGAAGTCGGCATCGAACTCGCGATAGTCACACGTGAGTTCTTCACCTCGAGTGATGTCGCGAGCGGCACGGTCGACGCACCAACCGTTTTGGCTGGAGTCGTCTGTGTTGCGCACGTTTGGGTCGTCAGAGTGATTGAAAAATCGCGCGTAATCCGCACAGAGCACGTAAACCTGCGTGCCGTGTAGTCGGAAGGCGTACGTCAGGAATTGTTTTCTCGCGGCTGGGACGGCCCCTTTCTACCTACTATGCAAATTTAATGATGATAAACGAGCCGATAAAAACGAAAGCCCCACCGATAAAAAAATAGAAATTCGGAACGGAGCGGAAGAGTATATAGCTGAATAGTATGACAAAGAAGGGGTACGATATCTCAATGACTGAAGCGGTCGAGGCGTTCAAGTTTTTGATGCTAGAAAAAATTAAAAAGTTAGCCAGAGTCGCCAAGGCGATAGAAAGAACAATGAGCGGCAAACTTGTCTTACCGGAGACAAGGACATCCTTTATTGAGCCGTTGCTGAAAAATACAAATGGCAACATGATGACCGCAGCGATGATTGAGTCAATGAACAAAAGAGTCATCGGCGCAACACCAGAAAGAATTTTTTGGTCTATCGCGTAGACCAACCCCCAAGTCACTGCCGCACCTACTGCGTAAGCAAATCCTACTTCCATGGCTTGTATGACTCCTCTATAACTTATAACTCCTACGCCTTAGTTTTTTAGCACCTCCTTCTCTTCGTCGGTCAGTTCAAATTCCGACTTGCGGTCGACGACCGGTTTTGCGAACATGCTCACTTTCTCGCGCGAGTAGAGCGTGGAGAGAACGACGCCGTTCCCGTCTTCGTCCAAAAGGGCGGTCGCGAAACTCTGATTCCCTCCGGTGCCGGTCCCTTGGAACGGGTTGAAACGGACCGTTTTGGCGCCGTGAAGTTTCTTCTTGATGCGCAGGTCGATGCGCCGCAATTCTTCTTCGACGTTCTGGTGATACGCGAGGAGATCCTTCAGCGTTTTTTGGTTCTCGGAGATCGTGTCTTCGAGTGATGCGGCACTTTTTCCCGCCATGAGTTTCTTGATGCGCCGCTCCAGCATGAACGCCCATACGCCAAGAAGAAGTATCGCTATGCCGAGCGAAGCGATTGCAATGAATGCGGGGTTGTCGACGAGATTCTGCATATCCACAAAGCACAGCATATCGCACCTCGGTGCTTTTGCAAAATACCCCCGTTTCACTCATTGGGAGTACAAGGTCCGACCTTGTACTTAAAAACTTTTGCAAAATGATCGGGTTTTGACTATTGTATTGGTAATGAAACGCATCTATTTAGACCATGCGGCTGCGACGCCCGTTGACGCACGTGTGGCGAAGGCGATGCAGCCCCATTGGGGCGACCGCTTCGGGAATCCGAGCGCGATACACAAAGAAGGTGTGTCGGCAAAAAAGGCGGTCGAAGAAGCTCGCGGAAGCATCGCACACCACCTTGGCATCCATGCGGACGAGGTCGTATTCACCGGAAGTGCGACCGAGTCGGCCAATCTGGCGCTTTTCGGAACGGTTGGAGCATGGCGCCGCTCGCATCACAAAGAGGTGCCCCACATCATCGTAAGCGCAATTGAGCACGATGCGGTATTAGAGTCTGCGCGCAAGCTCGAGGCGGAGGGCGTTCGCGTCACGTGGCTCCCCGTTGACCGCCGCGGCGTTGTCGACTTGGGCGTACTCAAAGATGCGCTGACGGAGAACACCGTACTCGTCTCGGTCATGTACGCGAACAATGAGATAGGCACCATACAGCCGGTCCGCGATATTGCGAAGGTCATCCGAAAATGGAAAAAGGAACATCGTCAAATGACCCGAGATCGGAAAGTCGAAGGCGACGAGCGGTGTCCGCTCTTTCACACCGACGCGGTGCAGGCGGCGAACTACTGTGACATGTCGATCCCGCGTTTGGGTGTCGACATGCTCACGATGAATGCGGCGAAGATCTACGGGCCGAAGGGTGTCGGTCTCCTTGCTTTGCTCCGAGGGACTCCTCTCGAGCCGCTTCTCGTCGGCGGGGGACACGAGGATGGTCGTCGCGCAGGTACGGAAAATGTTCCCGCCATTGTCGGTTTTGCGGAGGCGCTGCGTATCGCCCAAGAAATGTCGAAGAAAGAAAGCAAGCGGCTTGTGACGCTCCGTGATTATGCGATCGGTGAATTAAGGAAAATTCGCGGAATACAAGGTCCGACCTTAAGAATTAATCCCCAAGGTCGGACCTTGTATTCCGGCCCATCCATTAACGGCGACGAGGTCGTTCGGTTGCCGAACAACGTGAATTTTTCCTTACCGGGCATCGACCACGAGTTTCTTGCACTGCAGTTAGATGCGAAAGGTTTTGCCGTGGCCACAAAAAGCGCATGCAATGAAACGGATGCTGAAACCTCCCATGTACTCGCTGCGCTTCGCGAGGCCGACGGCACCGACCTCCCTCAAAGCGGCATCCGTCTTTCATTCGGGAGAAGTACGACAAAAAAAGACGTCGGTGCATTTCTTTCCGTGTTTCGTGATAGAGTAAAGTTTGCCGCCAACGTAAATAGGAAAATATGAATAAAAAGAATATCTTTTTGTGGACTCTTTATGATTTTGCGAATTCAATAACTACTATTGTTTTCTTCTTATATTTTTCGCAATGGTTGGTGATAGACAAGGGAGTACCGGACTTTTGGTACAACATGATTTTTACCGCTAGCTCCGTTTTGCTCCTTGTAACCGCCCCAGTCCTCGGCAGTGTTGCCGACAAAACAGGGAGGCAACAAACCTATCTGAATGGGATCACGGTGTTGATGTTCATCTCTTTTTTGCTTGTTACCGTTATCGCACTATTTTTCCCGCAAAAGGTCTTTCTCGCAGTCCTGTTTTTTGTTCTGGCGAATTATTTTTACCAATTTTCATTTGTATTCTATAACGCACTGTTACGCTACATCGCACCACCGGAAAAATGGGGACGCATATCCGGAATAGGGCAAGTAGGTAACTGGGTGGGGCAAATTATCGGACTCTTGATAACCCTTCCCTTTGCCAGTGGCGCAGTATACCTCGTGGGAGAAGCCGGTCGCGCTCAGACATTTCTTCCCGCAACAATGATATTTTTTATCCTTGCTCTGCCAATGCTCTTGTTCTTTGTATTGCCAAAACAGCAGGCTGTTGGCAGTAAGGTCTCCCTGAAAGAAGAATACACCAACTATTGGTCTCAATTTAGGGGGCTGGTAAGTTCTCCGGGCATGGGGTATTTCCTTCTGGCATATTTCTTTTTCAACGATGCGATATTAACCGCTTCCAATAATTTCCCCATTTATCTCCAAAAGGTCTTCAATGTTTCGGACGGCACGAAGTCAATGCTCCTTTTGGGGATATTGGCCACCGCTGCCGTCGGGGCTTTTTGTACTGGTTGGGTGGCAGACAGGGTTGGTCTCAAAAGAACCCTCATGGTTGTGCTCTCGAGTTACATCATTATATTCCCCGCCCTTGGCTTGGCCTCAAATTTTACTCTTTTTGTTATTTTTACGGTCTTGATGGGCTTTATGTATGGATCAACATGGGCAGTAACCCGCGCGGTGATGACCGCTTTGTGTCCCAAAGAGAAGCTCAATTTTGGTTTCAGTTTTTATACACTTGCCGAGCGCGTTTCGACCCTTGTCGGGCCTTTATCGTGGGGTTTGGTAACCGCGCTTTTTGTCGGTCTTGGTCCCACACGGTATCGCGTCGCGATAACAGCGATGGCGGTCTTTGTTGCGATTGGTATATTCTTTTTACGAAAAATTGAGATCCCTGAACAGGGCAACGTTGTTTTGTAGAGACGGCATCCAAAAAGGTTATTTGAATAATGCTTGTCCCTTGGCGGTTCTTCCCTTATCATAAGGCGACATGCATTGGGGCCTGCTGTTGCTCTGGATCATCGGCGTCACGAGTGTCACCTTGCTCGGCAGTTTATATGCACGGCGCTACGGCCGGTCGGACCTCCTAATCGGGCTTTATGTCGCATTCATCTTGGCCGCGCAGATGCTTGCGACGAAGATCGCGCTCTTCACGGTCGGCCCGTGGCACTTCACCGCACCCGCTGGCGTACTTGTTTTTTCGGTGACCTTTCTCCTCTTGGATATCGTGAACGAGCGTTTCGGACGCAAGGCCGCACAAGGAATGATCACGATTGCTTTCGTCGCGCAGGTCGCCATGGCGTTCTTTATCTGGCTCGGAACGCAGTTTCATGCCGCACCGGAGTGGGCTCAACAGGGAGAGACATGGGATGCGCTCTTTTCACTGGTCCCCCAGATCACGGTGGCAAGCTGGGTCGCGTTCTTTATATCGGAGAATATCGATGCGTACATTTACGCGTGGTTCCGTCGCGTGACGGCGGGGCGCCATCTCTGGTTGCGCAACGCCGTTTCGACGCTCCCTGCACTCGTCATCGACAGCGCCCTCTTCGTGCCGCTCGCTTTCTTCGGTGTGCTCCCTTTCACGGTGATGCTTGCGGTGATCAAGGGACAGATCGTCCTCAAGTGGATTGTCGGCCTCATCAATGTCCCGTTCATGTATATGAACTACGCCATCTTGCGGCACAAAGGCGACATTCCGGAGCATGAATTGTGGCAAGGGGACGTTCCGGAGTGAACGCATTCAGCGTGAAACAAAAAATTAGTCGTTAATATATTTATTTATGTATACAGCAAAGAACTTCGAGCGATTGTTGGGTACCGCAGGCATGAGCGACACCCTGCTCAAGAACCACTTCACGCTTTACGAGGGGTATGTGAAGAATACGAACGCCGCGCTCGAGCGACTTGAAGCGTTGGCAAAAGAAGGGAAGAGGGGCACTTCCGAATACGCGGAACTTAAGCGGCGTTTCGGTTGGGAATGGAACGGTATGAAGTTGCACGAGCTCTACTTCGGCAACATGAAGAAGGGCGGCAGTGTCTTTGGCGCGGAAAGTGCGTTGGGAAAAAAGATTGCCGCGCAGTGGGGTTCGTTCGAGGAATGGGCAAAGGGCTTCAAGGCGACCGGTACGATGCGCGGCATCGGCTGGGTAATCCTCGCGCACGATAAAGAGGCGGATCGGCTCTTCAATATCTGGGTGAACGAACACGATGTGGGACATTTGGCGGGTGCGACGCCGCTTCTCGTGATGGATGTCTTCGAGCATGCCTTTATGCTCGACTATGGCTTGAAACGCGCCGACTATATCGAGGCATTCTGGAAGGCGGTTGATTGGGAGGTGGCGGCGGGACGACTATAGTTCTCGGAACGCGTATTCGGCAGAAATACAAGGTCGGACCTTGCCTGCCCGTCCGAAGTCAGACGCAGGCGGGGGGGGATTGATTTTTAAGGTCCGACCCTGAATTTCTGCCGTTGCATTTCGGTCTTTTTTCTCCCGCATGATATAATTCAAGGATATGTTGGACGAACTCAACAACAAACAGATGGTGCTCCTCACCATGTTCGTTTCTTTTGTCGTCTCGATAGGAACGGGCATCATCACGGTTGCCATGCTTGAGGAGGCGCCGCCTGTCTTGACCCAGACGGTCAATCGCGTTGTCGAGCGCACGATCGAGCGCGTGGTCACGGGCACTTCGACTCCGCAGAAGCCGACACCGACCCAAGTCGTCACAACGAAGGAGGTGACGATCTACGCCAAGGAGGACGACCTCATCATTTCTGCGGTCGAGAAGAATCAGCCTCGCATTGCGGAGATCTTCTCGCTTTCCACCGCGACGGGAACGATACCGCTCGCAATCGGATTCGTGGTCTCTCGCGACGGCGTGGTGGTGACGGAGGCGGCGAATATCACCGTCGACGGCGCCTTCAGGGAGAAATACGCGGTCGAGATTGGCGGCAAGCAGTACGCCGCTCTTCCGGTCTCACCGAAGATCGGAGAGAAAAGTCCGCTCGCTTTTTTGAAGCTCGAGTCGACAGAACTCAACGAAACCTTTGATGCCGTCTCGTTCGGAAAGCAGTTGGACCCCAAACTTGGACAGAGCGTGCTCGTGTTGGGCGGAGGCGACGGTGTCGCGGTATTCAAGACGACACTTTCCCGATTTCACTACACTGAATCGAAGTCGACCACGACGCCGCCCACGCTCGCGGTAATCGACACTTCGCCCAAGATCTCCGACGACAATGCGGGAGCGCTTGTGGTCAACTTTGACGGACAAGCGGTCGGCATCGTGCTCTGGTCGTTTGAATTCGAGCGTTACGTCGTCTATCCCGCCTCGCGCATTCTCGGGGAAGTGAGTGCGCTCTTTACCGAGGGGCCGATCAAAAGTGGTACGGAAGAGGCGGATAAGGTCGGAAGCGGGGCATAACGCCTCCGGCGACTCATCGGATGCCGGCGTGGAGGAGAGTTCGTAGAAATATTGACAACCAGAAAGATTATTGTATCATATCATTATCAGTGACCCCGAGCATATCGACGGAGTAATCATTGATGAAAAAACCCAATATCTATGCCACCATTTGGAAATTTCACCACTAAAGCACGCGACGCGATACGGCGGGCCCACGAGCTTGCCATCGAACGCGGTCAGACACACGTCACGCCGATGCATCTCTTGGCGGGTCTTGTCCTGCAGGAAGAGAGCATGGTCCTTTCCATACTGGAGAAGCTCGATATTGACCCCGTCCTCCTCACCGAATCTATCATCGAGTCAATCGACGAAGGAGTCGCGGGCGGGAATACCGTCACCGCGTCGTCCTACCAGCTCTATCTCACGCCGGAGCTTGCGCAGTCACTCGAGGTCTCCCAGCAGGTCGCCAAGGATCTGAACGACCAGTTCATTTCGACCGAACATCTTTTTCTCGCGCTCTTGAATGTTCCCTCCGCAGCGCACGAACTCTTGGCGCGCTTCCGCATCGACCGCGACGGCGTCCTGCGCGTGCTCGCCGAATTGCGCGAGGGCGGGAACGTCGGTGAGGGTGACCAGTCGAAGAAGATGCGCGCGATTGGCAAATATACCCGCTCGCTCACCAAACTCGCCCGCGAAGACAAACTCGATCCGGTCATCGGTCGCGACGAAGAGATCAGCCGCATCATTCAGATACTCTCGCGTCGAACGAAGAACAACCCGATATTAATCGGCGAAGCGGGGACAGGGAAGACCGCCGTTGTCGAAGGACTCGCACAGCGCATCGCGAAAGGAGACATACCTGAATTTTTGCGGGACAAAGATCTCGTTTCGCTCGACCTCGGCCTCTTGATCGCAGGCACGAAATATCGCGGCGAATTCGAAGAGCGCTTGAAGTCTATTATGAAGGAGGTGGAACGCGCCGAAGGGAAGATCATTCTTTTCATCGACGAGATCCACACCATCGTCGGCGCGGGTGCCGCCGAGGGCGCAATGGACGCGTCGAACATGCTGAAGCCGGCCTTGGCGCGCGGCGAGCTTCGTGCCGTCGGCGCGACGACGATCAAGGAATACCAGAAATACATCGAGAAGGATCCCGCGCTCACGCGACGTTTCCAGCCGGTCTATATCAACGAACCCTCCAACGAGGACACGGTGGCTATTTTGCGCGGACTTAAAGAAAAATATGAGATCTATCACGGGGTCAAGATCACCGACGACGCTATTTTGGCGGCCGTGAATCTCTCCTCGCGCTATATCAGCGACCGATTTTTGCCCGACAAGGCCGTCGACTTGATCGACGAAGCCGCCTCGGCACTGCGTATCGAGCTTGAGAATAAGCCGCCGCTCCTTGAACAAACGCACCGGAAGATCATGCGCCTCGAGATTGAAAAGGAGGCCCTGAAACAGGAAAGCGAGGGGACGGGTCCGGCCGGCAAGAAGACCAAGGAGCGCTCAAAAGTCATCGACAAAGAGATCGCGGATTTGAGAGAGGAAACGCGCGAATTCGAACTCAAGTGGAAGAACGAAAAAGAGTTCGTTCTTGCTCTGCGCGACATCAAAAAACAATTGGAGACCTTGCGTCTCGAAGCCGAAAACGCCGAAATGCGCTCCGATCTCGCAAAGGCCGCCGAGATCCGCTACGGCAAGATCCCCGCACTCGAGAAATCGCTTATCGAGAAGACCGCGAAGTTGAAGAAACTCCAGAGCGCGCGCCGCATCCTCCACGAAGAGGTGGCGGAACAGGACATCGCAAAAGTGGTCGCCAAGTGGACGGGGATTCCGCTTTCGCGCATGCTCGAAGAAGAGGCATCGAAGCTTGGGCGCATTGAGGAGGAATTGAAGAAGCGCGTCGTGGGTCAGGACTCGGCTATCCAAAAAGTCGCGGATGCGATCAAGCGCTCCCGCGTCGGCATCGCCGACCCCGGACGCCCCATCGGCTCCTTCATCTTCCTCGGCCCGACCGGCGTGGGAAAGACCGAGCTCACCAAGGCACTCGCGGGATTCCTCTTCGACGACGAGAAGGCGCTCATCCGCGTCGACATGAGTGAGTACATGGAGAAATTTGCCGTGTCGAAACTTATTGGCGCACCACCGGGCTATGTCGGCTACGAAGAGTCGGGCAATCTGACGGAAAGCGTCCGCCACCGCCCGTACTCGGTCGTCCTTTTCGACGAGATCGAGAAGGCGCATCCCGAAGTGTTCAATATCCTGCTTCAAGTACTCGACGACGGCCGGCTCACGGATTCCAAGGGGCGCGTGGTCAATTTCAAAAACACCGTTATCATCATGACCTCGAACATCGGGAGTGAATTCATCGACAAGATGCAGACGATCGGTTTCGGCTCCGGCTCCGACGGCGATTCCTACACGAATGCGAAAGACAAGGTGATGGACCGCCTGCGCGATTTCTTCCGTCCGGAGTTCCTCAACCGCTTGGACGACATCATCATGTTCGATATTCTCCCGCCCGAGGCGCTGAAGGGGATCGTTGCGATTCAGGTGGACCGCCTGCGCGAGCGTTTGGCGCAAAAGGAGATCAAGCTCATCACCTCGAACGCCGCACTCGATGAACTCGCGCGGAAAGGCTACAACCCGCAGTACGGCGCAAGGCCGCTCCGCCGCATCATTCAGGAGAAGATCCTGACCCCGATTGCGACCGCCATCATCAAAGAACGCACTTCCGCCGGCGTGGTCACCGTCGACATGAAAGAAGGCGAGATCACCATCAAAGTGGAGAAAAAGCGCGAAGCGGTCCGCTCCCGTGTGAAGACGAGGGGAAAAATGGGCACCGCAACGGCATAGGAGACCTCCCTGATGTTTTGTATGTCTTGAACAAACAGTACTCGAACGCTCCAAAACGTCTTTTTATTTGCTATAGCAAATAAATACGAATATTGGATTTTTTAAAAACCGCCGTATGTTCATGCGGCGGTCGGTTTTGCTACTCCGTTTTTTCGCTTAGGAAGAAGCGCGAGGTACTCGTCCTCGTGTCTTCCCCACGTGACGACGCGGATATGCTCGGGGTGTTTGAGCGACAAGTGGTAGAAGAACATGTTGGTCACATGGGTCCATCGGCAGAGTGTGACCTTGCCACGCTCACGCATGATGCGCCTGATGAGCTTTAATGCGACACCTTTCCTGCGGTGGCGTTGTTTGACGTAGAGTTGGACGATGGTCTCTTGTTCAAGCTTCCATGCGATGGCCCAACCGAGGAACGTGTTGCCCTCGAACGCGACGTAGGTCGGAATCTCCGGTATCGCCCGCACGATCTTCCACATCGCTCCGTCGGGAAGCGTCGCGCGTCGTAAGAGCTCCTTCGTCGTACCGTCCCACGAGTCATATTCCTTGCGTACAATGTGCATTTCGCGCCCCGCATTCCTTCTCTTGGAAATTTTAACATACAAACCTTGGACAAAAATGGCCCGCCTTAAGCGGACTCATTTTTCAAAAATGCGTATGAAACATACCCACCGCACTCGTTCAGAAACACAAAAGGAGAGCCAAGAGGTTCTCTTTTTGTGTTTCACTCACTCGCTTGTGCACATGGAGGGATAACCTACGAACCATCAAATGGGAGGAAATGTTCCCATATCCAAGTGTTTCTCTTGGGCAGATGAGAAGTCTACTGGCTATCGTTCAATAAAACTGTATCCCTGCCTCGCATAACAGAGTCTAACAGAATTGTGCCGAATTATGAAGAGAGCGCGCCAGCCGTTCTCTCTTTTTGATTTTGGGTGGTGGGTATGTTACAGCCGCGCTTTTTTTCTGCGGCGGGGACGCCCTCTCCAAGTTGATACTTTCTGTGCAAAAACCTTCTCTGTGGTTAGATACTGGTCTGTACTGTTCTTGTGCCGAGTTGGACAAGCTCCTTGCGGGAGTGTTTCTTTATCCTATCGTTGCCCTGCTACCACAGAGAGATAGTGAACAGGTGCTATGCTTGTCATAACTTGGCATAACAGAGTAGACCAGAGTTATGGGGCGATAATCAAAAGGGTGTAGCCCTCGTCTTTCTTGAGTGGGATAAAACCGTAGAGATAGCAGAGATTTAGTTTTGCGCCTTGAGAAAAGGTATTTGGATGATGAAACCATTGGATTCATTGTTGTTTGGGTCTTCCGTAATGCCTACGCAAAATGTTTTTAGCGGGTCTTCGGGTAAGTCTATCGTTCCCATCAAACAGTTGTACTCGCGCGGAGCAATGGGTTGACCATTTGCACCCAAGAATGAGAAGACGATTGCAACACTATTGCTCAAACTCGGAGGGGTAAGCACCAATGGACTGTTTGACAGCTTCGCATCATCAAGCAAGTGCCAATCCTTAATTCTGATGATAAACAGGCAGGTGGAGACTGGTAGTGGTATTTTATAAAACTCTCGTTCAGTCTTCCCATTTACAATTTTTTTAACCTGCAAAAGGCTATCTTGAAACTTATATGAAACATCAAGGCTGATGGGGTCAGCCAATTTCAGGGGGACGGGCAGAGTGGTTGGGACAGCTGTACCCTTAACAAATCCCGCAATCTTATTTTTGAAAGACAACTTGAGACATCCTCTGCCGTCCCTATCTTTGAAATACAGGAGCGAACCTAAAAACTTATTTTGTATCAGTAGGTGCGATTTTTGGCTATCTATCAATTTGAATCTAATTTAAAATCATCAAACGCCCCGCCGCCGTTGCCACTCTCAAACCCCGAGAAACCATAGCGATGAACAACCTGGGTCTGGTGTGTTATGGCGTGTTGATTGTTAATATAGATGTCAATTATACCTGTATCGCCATTAGCAATAACTTTCATGTCAGTCCACACACCCTCACCATTACCTGTTCCCCACCATATGTAAGGATACTTTGTTTCTGTGACTAAACCATTGACTGCCTGAATTATCATCAATGGTTTTCCGTCCTTACCTAAACTTGCTGGATACCCTACAATATCAACCCAATTATCAAGATTATAATGCCAAATAGTAAGTCCGCCGTAACCAGACCCGTAAAATAGCACCTTGGCTTCTGCAGACAAGTTAGAAAGTGAGTGATTGTTAAGAAGAAATTTATAATAATCCCCCGAGGTCAGTAAGGGAGTATTTATCACTTGCTGATTTTCAACCCTCCATGTAGCGGGTTCTCGAGAATATCCTGACAAAGGCATGGCGGCAATCCACCCATCAGAATTTCCGTCATTAAAATCGTCAGAAAATGATAGCGGAATGGGTATCTGAATCTGCGAGAACGACGCCGATATTGTATGTGTCGCCGTCACATTTGTAAAAGCATAAGTTCCCGTAGCTGTAACATTTGTGCCGTCAACAATTAAGTTTCCAATCTGATAACCGCTTGCTGGCGCAATCACGAATGCTTGGCTTCCTCCACTTATAACCGAAGTAGTGTCGGGAGAAATAGTACCATTCGTGCCTTGAGTAACCGTTATCGTGTATTGAGTGGCGGGTGGAGTAGTCGGGGGTGTTGAAGTGGGGACTGGTGATGCGGGAGTTGCGGGTGTAGCCGGTACCGTTGTTGTGCCAGTTTGACCAATGGGTACGGCGGGAATTGCTGGGGTCGCAGGAACCGTACCCGATGGGGTTGTTGTCGGATGATTCTCTGCACGATTCTCTAGTCCAGAGGGTGTTGAACTTCCCGTATTGCCTATTCCATTACCGCCAGCATTTGAATTAGTCTGAGCTACAGAGGAGGAGCTACCGACAGGTGGGTTGCTTGTGGTAATTTCGGCGAGCTTTGCTCTCGTCCTCGGTCCGACAATACCGACGCTTTCAATCTCATTTTTTTCTTGCCATTTCTTCACCGCCCTTTCAGTCAAAGAGCCGAAATAGCCCGTCACCAATCCTTCGGGATAAATGTCTGGCATCGTACTCAAAAATTCTTGAAGTTTCCTCACTTCATCGTCGGCCATTCCGAACTTGAGCGTCTTGGTGATACGCAGTTCTTCTTTGACGATGGCAACTTCTTTCTTCGTCGCGGCCAGTTCGGCGGTCAGCTGTGCGACCTGCGATTGTAGTGCTTTTATTTGCAGAACGAGTTCATCAATCGTAGGCGCACTGCCTATCGCTTGTGGCGCAACAGCGAATGTAGCAAACGGAAACGAGAAGAGGACAAAGATTGCAAGAGCGGATGTCTTAATTTTCATGTTCATGTTCGGGTGCCGTTATTCAAACACGGCAATAAGTCCAATGATAATCAACCAAAATAGTCCTTCTCCGGTCATAAAATTACCTTTTAGGCTTGTAAGAGCTTCGCTTAATAAACTGCTGCAAGTCCTGCTCCTTAATCTTCCAGTAGCCGATTTTGTATGCCTTGAGCCGTCCCTCGTGAATATAGCGGTACATAGACCGCTCGCTCACGCCCAAAATCTTACGGGCATCTTCCAGTGATAAAAACTTTTCCTGTTTCGTGCGTAACATTGTTGCAGTGTAACTGATTTTTTACGCTCTGGCAAGGTTTGGCGACTTCTGCTAGGATGACTTAATTATGGATATGGAAACTACAATAAACCAAAGAATCAAATCGGCGGAAGATGTGTTGGAGGGATATTACTCTCTCTTTGGTAGAAATAAACTTTATATCCCAGCCAAAGACCTATCTGTGTCGCTTGAACAGGATTTTTGGGAAATAATTCTAAAGTTTCAAAGGGAAGGATTGGTCAAGAAGGCATATCTTGGATATGGGGAAGGTATGACAGAAGGAAAGCCAGAGGTATTCAAAACAATGGGTGAAGATGGCAACATACCGACTCACACCATCGAAATTGGTGGCAGGAAAACAGAGGTTCAATTAAAGCCAATTTATTACATAGAAATTGATGCAACAAAATTGAGTAAAGATAAATTGCTAAACTCGAAGCATGGCAGTGCGGTTACTTCAAAAGTGATTGAGAAGCGCGGTGAGGACTTTTATTGCAACAACAAAAAAATAGCTTTCGAGTCTAAAAAGTCCTTACACTACAGCATCTTCGATATTCTCTATGGTGATGACGGCGAAGACAAACTGATTGAATACGCCCAGATTGATAAGAAGCTTCTTGCGGGAGGGGCAAAGAAAAAACCTAACCGCTCAGAAATGATTCAAAGGATAAGAAATGCAATAAATAATGGGTTGTATCATCGAGTAGACAAAGACAAAAATATCTTGAAAAAATATGTGAAGATAGAGCGCAAAGAAGGAGTCGAGTTTTTGAATCCTGCGAAGTAACACAACAGCCATATCTTCAAAGAAGCCGCCATTATCGGCGGTTTTTTCGTCCGTTTACAACCGTTTACTTTCGTTTGTTGACAACTTTTACGGCGAACACAGATAAGCGTTTGTTTGTCTGTTGCAATTTTCTTTTTAATTTAAGAAATAAACACAAGGAAACAAGGACTATCTTTGCCAGAATATCTATGTGAAAGACACAGAAAAAATTAGTGACTTGGGACTAGCAACCCTTTTATTGACTCTCCAATTTGAACTGGTCGGTTTGGAGCGTGCAGACTTGAAGCGCATAAACTTTTTGTTCCATCGCACGGAAGGGATTGAGAAAGTAATCAGCGATTACTGGGCTGGTGTTGAAATCTCTGTATCAGTGCAGAGCCTTTTTCATACTCAAAAAATGCTCAAAAGTCGTTTGTTTGCTTTCAAATAAAATGGAGCTTACCGCAGAACAATTAGCGAAGCTCCGAGTTCCTTTTGAAGAAACGGGTGCGTTTGTCGGTTTGCCCGAAGAAGAAATTAAGCGGCTTCTTGAAGGCATGGTGGACATTTATATCACGCTCGCTCGAATAAACTTACGCTCGAAACAAAAGACAGATGCTAACTAATACAAGTATGGAAATTAAAACTATCCAAGCGACCGAAAATGCAGAACCAGATTGGGAGTTTCTTGATTACGCTCTGAGCTTAGAGAAACAGTGGAAGGATTCGAGGGCGCGGTTTACCGACAAGGAGCTGGTGGACATTTTCCCCGAGGCGAAAAACATTATTCCGCTCAAGATTCGGGAATGGGAGCAAGTGCGACACAAAATCACGAACAGTATTAAAACAAAACTACTGGTCATCAAAAAACAATCCGCAAAAGAGCACCAATGGTTTTGGCGAGAAGTCGTGAAGTATCTCGATGGGCAAAGGCTCGTGGAGACACAAGGTCATCTGGTACGCCTACGCAGACAGCTCGCTCTTGCGCGAAACGACAGACCAAAGAATGGGGCAATCACCGATGAGCGCATCCAACGAGCCATTGCTGTTCCTTTGGTTGATATTGCGATGCGGAGAATCAAACTCAGCAAAGGCGGAAAAACTTTTTTCGGTTTATGTCCTTTCCATAACGAGAGAAGACCCTCCTTCCACATCTACCACGCAAACAACAGTTTCTACTGTTTCGGGTGCCAGAAAGGGGGCAATGTCATCACCTTTGTGCGGGAGTTGGAGGGACTTTCGTTTCGGGAGGCAATTAAATATCTAACACAATAAAAATATGAAAGACTTTTTGGAAAAAGAATTTAGTGCAATCGAGGAGGATGTACGCCGCAAAGAGTCGCACGCTATAGTTACTCGTCTCGCTGACATTCAATCCGAGCCAATCAGCTGGCTATGGCAAGGGCGCATTGCGCTGGGAAAACTTACATTGATTGTTGGAGACCCAGGGCTTGGGAAAAGTCTCCTGACCACGACTCTGGCGGCGATTGTGTCTAAGGGTTACTTATTTCCCGTTGATAACTCACAAGCCCCGATTGGCGATGTAATTCTTCTGTCTGCCGAAGACGATGTTGCAGACACCACCAAGCCTCGTCTCGAAGCCGCAGATGCTGATTGCGCACGCATACACGCATTGCAAGCCGTTCAAGAAACAGATGACGAAGGCACCCCAGTACAGCGTATGTTTTCCTTGAAAAGGGACATCGTGAGGCTCGAAGAACTGTTATCGTCTCTTCCAGAATGTCGCCTACTCGTCATTGACCCAATTTCTGCATATCTAGGTGATACGGACAGCCATAATAATTCTGATGTGCGCGGATTACTCGCTCCACTATCTACTCTTGCGGCTCGCTACAAAATTGCGATTGTCGCCGTGAGTCATCTAAATAAAGGCGGAAGTGGTAACGCGCTGTATCGAGCGATGGGTTCGCTCGCTTTCGTTGCTGCCGCTCGTGCAGCGTATGTAGTCACCAAAGACGAGCAAGACCCTCTGCGCAGACTGTTTCTCCCCGCAAAAAATAATCTTGCACAAGATATAACAGGACTCGCATATAAGGTCATTACGGCTGAAAACGGACAGCCTGTCATTGTGTGGGAGCTAGAGCCGATAACAGTTACAGCAGACGAGGCGCTCACTCCCTTTGAGCCGAACGAAGAGCATACTGCCACCGATGAGGCTGTTGGTTTTCTGCGCGACCTCTTGTCTGGTGGGTCAATGAAGGCGCACGAAGTAAAGAAAGAAGCACGAGAAGCTGGAATCAGTGAGAAATCTTTGCGCCGTGGACGGGAGAGGCTGGGCATCAAACCCAGAAAATCTGCTTTCGAGGGGGGCTGGGAGTGGGGTTTGACCGAAGATGCCCCAAGTAGCCAAGATGCCCACCCTAAAACAGAGGGCACCTTGGGCGATACAGGGCATCTTGGGGGCGACAGCGAAGTCCAGAAAAGTATCTTTGCCGATGATGGCTAAAAAGCCAGCTTTGTGGGATTGATGTTTAATCCATTTGTACCTTAAAAACCGACCTTGCCAATGTATGACACCATGCTATACTGGCAGAGTAGCCTACATCCGTATATAAGTCGCAGAGTTTTTTTCCTTCAATCCAGAAAGGGGTTCATCCTCTACCTGCCATTGAAGGATGTCTTTGCGACATTCGGATGTGGGCTACCAGGTAGATGTGGTGAGCCCCTTTTTGGTTTTATCGGGGAGCCATTATATAGATGAAAATATTATGGCAATAAGCGCATTCTCACAAGCAGTCCTTAAAGGATTCGATGACCCAGAAACTGGTTGTGTTTCGCATGACCAAGTAGCTTTTCAATCTTGCCGTCAAGCATACTTTCTGAAGCAGCAAAATCAGATACTCCAAAATCAGCAACAGCAATCCAATGAAATACTTCGACAAGAAAACACGGGACTTAAAACTCAAGCTGCTAAGATTCAGAGTGAGCTTGATGCTCTAAAGACTCAACCTACCAGCACCGCCACGACAGGAAGCAGTGTCCAGCCACAGATGGGAGTAAATGGAAATGGAAATGTAATCGTGTTCTCACTACTCTTAATAATAGCGATTCTTGCAACAGTGATTATCACTAAACACTTTAGCAAGAAATAACATTCCAACATTTATGACCAACAATCAACCAAAAAATAAAGCCGTACTTTACTGCCGCGTATCGTCCAAAGAGCAAGAGGAGGCTGGCTACTCCTTGCCGTCTCAAGAGAAGCTCTTAAAGGAATATGCCGACAGAAAGGGGTTTGACATTGCAAAGATATTTTTAATCGCAGAATCTGCAAGTGGGGCAAAACAGAGAAAGGTGTTTAGTGAGATGATTAAGTTTACGGAAAAAAACAAGGTCGCAAATATCCTTTGCGAGAAAGTTGACCGACTTACGAGAAATCTGAAAGATGCCTTAGCTGTGAACGACTGGCTTGAAGAGAAACCAGAGCGACAAGTTCACTTTGTTAAAACGAATCTCGTCATCCACAAAGGCGCGAAGTCTGATGAGAAGTTTCGCTGGGATATTGAGATTGTGCTCGCTAAAAAATATATAGCCAATCTTTCAGAAGAGATACGCAAGGGACAAAAAGAAAAGATAGCTCAAGGATGGCTTCCAACTAAACCCCCGCTTGGCTATAAAACTGTCGGTGAGAAGGGGCGCAGAACACAGGTCATTGATGAGACTGTAGCGCCTCGTATTCGTCAGATGTTTGAATGGTATGCCACGAGCAACTACACCCTGTCTCGTCTTGAGAGCGAGCTGTATAAGATAGGATTGCGTACCAGGAGCGGCAAGAAACTCGGTATTAGCCGAATCCACCTCTTGCTCTCCGAACCCTTCTACTACGGCAAAATCCGCTGGAATAATGACATCTACCAGGGTAAGCAGGAACCGCTTATCAGCAAAGACACTTTCAATGGGGTGCAAAACATTCTCAAGCGAAAGATGAAAAATCCACACTTCACTAAACACAACTCCTTATTCAAGGCGAAAATTAACTGCGAGCACTGCGGTGGAATGCTTACTTGGGAGCTCCAGAAAGGTCATTTTTATGGGCACTGCAATAATCACGGCGAGTATCGCGCGTGCCCGAAAAAAACCTACATCCGCGAGGAGAAGGTGGAAGAGCAGCTTATTGGATTCTTTGAAACGATAGCGCCAAAGAATAACGCCGTCCTAGAGGTTATCGAGGACATCATCAGACAGGAAAATGCTCAAATCATTCTTGAGCGTGAGACTCAAATTACTCGATTGAGTGGGTTGCTTGCCTCAATACGAAAACAGAAAGATAAATACTTTGAAGCCAAAATCAATGAGAAAGCCCCGCTTGAGTTTTGTGAGAGGAAAATCGCTGAATGCGTTGAAGAAGAATCAAGCCTAGAAAGCGCTTTGGTTCTTGCGAGTGACAAGAGCGATGAGTACCAACAGCTTCGCTTGGTCATCCACGAACTTGCCTACAAAAGCAAAGAAATCTACGAGAAAGCCACGATTGATGAGAAGCGATTACTGTTTACTCAAATCTTTACGAACATCGTTCAAGACGGGCTTAGAATCAAGCCAAACTACACTTTAGCGGCTGAATACCTGGCAACAAATATGCCGAAGCTGAATCGGGATTACGAACGCGCAAAAAGCCATACTACAAAAGGAAAAGAAGTGGTTTTTGCCACTTCCTCTCCTGTCTTGTGCGTAGGGCAGGATTCGAACCTGCGTAGCCCATAGGGCGCGTGATTTACAGTCACGAGCAATTGACCGCTCTGCCACCTACGCAATCTTCTTGTATTCCTCAATCCAACTTAATATAAGCTGTAGTAACTTTTTATCATAGTATCGGACATGTATCAACCCGCGAGACATTTTTCTGTGATTTGGCGAGGAGATACGTTTTGGGACGTAGGGCTTGGTGAACAGTCTCGGAGATATTTTCGTGAGATGGGACCAATAGGCAATAAGCTCAGGAATTTTTTGTCTATCGTGACAATAAAGTAAAACACGGAGCCGGTTTTCGTCTACGCCACAAACATTACGAAGGAACTTCATGAAAATACGGATCATGTCGGGATCACTATTTGCCAAGTCGACGCATTTCGCTTTATCTGACTTATATCCTTCTGCCCAATATATCGCCACGCCAAGAAGTTTTAACCGTACGTCGTTTTTACCCAAAACTCTTTTCAGTAAAAACGATGGACGCTTTTTGGCGAACACTAATTTATTGCGCACAGCAAGGCTCCTTCTGGGGATCTTGTGTTTGCGCATAAAATAATACACTGCATCGATATCAACGCCGAGTCCGTCGGACACTTCTTTTGCGGTTTTTCCACTATTGTAGGCTCTCAAAACTTGTGAATATTGCTTCCTTTGCACTGTCGCCATGTTGGTAAGTATATTTTAGAAACACATGAAAGTAAAGTGGAACAGTACTGATTACCACCTCGTTTGTGTTACGTGTTCACGCAAACAGTTAGCCCTTATGGTTCGTTAACGTAATAATCCCTCCATGCCCATCATCGAAGTGAAAAATTTGACCAAAAAATTCGACGATTTTGTCGCCGTCGACCTTGTCGTGCTTGCCTTGGTCGGAGTGACGGTGATCGCGTTGGGGGCGTATCTCTTTAACGGCATTGAAGCCTGACGTCGGGTTATACTGAAGAGGTGAAAAAGTACGGCTTTATTCTTGGCGCGGCTGCACTGATTGTGGTCTTGTCTTTCCGATTTTTCTCAACAGAAGACATCGTGCGTAATTACCCTTCGGCGGGAACCGATATCATTGCGTTCGGAGACTCTTTAGTGCAAGGCGTCGGCGCGACGGCGGGGAACGACTTTGTCTCACTGCTTTCACGGGAGGTCGGTCAGCCCATCGTGAATTTTGGAGTTTCCGGCAACACGACGGCAGACGGCCTTGCCCGCATCGGCGAACTCGACCGTTACCGTCCCAAGATCGTCATCCTTCTTCTCGGCGGGAACGACCATCTGCGCAAGGTGCCCGAGACGGAGACGTTTGCCAATCTCGCCGCGCTTATTGAGAACATACAAGCGCGCGGCGCCGTTGTACTCCTCCTTGGTATTCGCGGAAGTCTTTTGGGCGACAAGTTCGAAGAGGAATTCGAGCGTCTGCATGAGGAGTACCAAACCGCCTACGTGTCGGATGTGCTCTCGGGTCTTTTCGGGCGTGCGGAATATATGTCCGACCCCATCCACCCCAATGATGCCGGCTATGCCAAGATCGCCGAGCGCATCGCCCCCGTCCTCGAACTTCTGCTCAAATAAAAATACCATCTCGTGGTACGAGGTCCGACCTTGTACAGAAAAAACGGCTCTGCTGACAGTACAAGGTCGGACCTCGTACTCCGGGGGCCGTCGGGAATTTTTGATTTTCCGAGAGAGATTCCGGGGGCTCTTGACGCTCTGATATTCCCGCCTAGGATAGGGGCCAATGCGACGCGCATTCAAACTCCTCCTCGCTCTGTGGTTATTGTGCACATTTCCGATCGCCGCTCTCGCCGCGACCATTGTTGCCGACCCGGTCACGGGTGATGCGGTCTGGACGAAAGAGGGAAGCCCGTATGTCGTCTATTATGCCACTGTGCCGATGGGCTCCTCGCTCACCGTTCTCCCCGGTACGGTCGTGAAGATCTACCCAGGAGCGATATTTTCCGTGAGCGGCTCGCTCCACGCCGGAGCGCCCGACGCCGTCGAACAAGTTATCTTCACCTCGCTTAGGGACGACACCGCCGGCGGCGACACGAACGAGGACGGTGCCGCAACAACTCCAAGCGCGGGCGACTGGAGAAACATCACCGTTGAACTCGGCGGATCCGTCACCATCGAAAACGCGGCAATCCGCTACGGCGGCGCGGCGGCCGGCTACGATTTCGTCTGCTTTGCCTATTGCGGTTTCACCTACTTTTCCGACAGCCAGCTTTTCAATCACGGCGGTGAGTTGAACGTGGGGACGACGACATTCACAGAAAGTGCGCACACGCATGTCGAACAAACCGCCGGCCTTACGCACATTGCCGACTCCGACCTCATCGGTGCCGCGCTTGCGGTACGAGGCAAAGGGGGCTCGCTCACGCTCTCTCGAAACTATTTCTCTTCGAACACTGCGGGATTCAATGTCGTGCGTACTGCACTTTACTTGGCAGGCAACGCCTTTGCCGGCACTCCGGAGAACGAAGTCGACCCGTATTCGACGTATGTCTCCGACGGGAGAAACACGGTCGCGGAGGGCGAAAGCGCCATACTGCGCATGGGCGGGATCGCCGCCGATGTCGCGCGCACGCTTCCCCGCGAGGGCTTCGTGTATGTGTTGGGAGGAACGATCGCCTCGGGCGGCTCCCTCACCATAGCCCCCGGTGCGGTCATGAAAATGCACCCCGGCGGACAGCTTTTAGTCCTCGGCTCACTCACCGCGGGCGACAGCGCATCGCCGCTCTGGACGCTCATCACTTCGTTCAATGACGACACCGTGGGAGGTGATACGAACGCAGACGACGCGGCCACCTCGCCTGCCGTCGGCGATTGGGGGAACATTACCGTAGCGACCGGTGGCGTTGCCGCTTTCCACCACACTGCGTTTCGCTACGGCGGCGCAAGAACCAACTATGCCTACCGTTGCGATTTCGGACTCTGCGGATACTTTGCTGTGACACAAAGCCAGCTCCTCAATTTCGGCGGAACACTCATGGTCGACGACCACACTCGTAGACACCGACTTCACGGGGACGACCGACGGCGTACAGAATGTCATCGCAGGGAGTCTCGACATGGAGGGAAGTAGCATAGACGACATACTCCTCGGCTCGACGGGTCTCAATGTCCGAAGCGGAGCCTCTGCCACCGTCGTCGGCAACTGGTGGGGGAGTGCGAATGGTCCGACGCATCCGGGGAACATCGGTGGCGATGGTGCGGTGATCGACGGCGACGCGTCATACACCCCATGGTTGAGTGAAGCACCCGACCTCGAAGCGCCGGTCTTTGTCCAACCCGCGACCACCACCCTGCGGGCGCCGATCGCCACAACCCCTCCCGCCTGCACGGAGAATTGCAACTCCAATGTCCTCTTTTTGCCGGGTCTTCAAGCATCGCGGTTGTACGAACCCACCCCATGCGACGAGTATGGGTGTACGTGGCGCTTGTGGGAGCCCGCGGGCGATGTTTTAGTGCGGGAGTTGTTTCTTACCGAGGACGGCACGAGCACCAACGAGGGTGTACACACGAGCGACGTCGTGGATGAAGCGTTCGGCTTTGGTCCGAACATCTACGAGACGTTCATCGATTCAATGAATGAGTTACGCTCCGAAGGAACTATTGAAGACTGGGCGGCCACTCCCTATGACTGGCGATTCTCGCCACAAGAGATACTTCGTCGCGGCATTCCTCTTCCGAACGGCATTTCGTACCTCACCCCGACGGAGTCACCGTATATCTTGGGACAATTGAAGCGTCTTGCCGCGAGTTCGCGCACGGGGCGTGTGACCATCGTTGCGCACTCCTACGGCGGCATCATTGCCAAGGAATTGCTCCGAGAATTAGGCGACGAAGAAGCCGCGCGGTTCGTCGACCGTCTCATCCTTGTCGCATCGCCACAGACGGGCACTCCGCAAGCGATGGGCGGTCTCCTCCACGGCTTCGATCAGGGAATCCCTGCAGGGGCGCCGCTCTTACTTCACGAATCGACCGCTCGCGAATTGGGAGAGAATATGCCGAGCGCGTACTATCTTCTCCCCACTGCGCGCTACTTTGCTGATGTTGGTACTCCGCTCGCGACGTTTGCGAACGCTTCACCGGTACTTACCCACGCATACGATTGGTACGGCGGATTCTTGAACAGTGTCACCGAGATGCGCGACTTTTTGCTGGGTGTCGAAGGAAGGATCGAGCCGGCAGAAGAAGACACACTGACGCCGAATGTCCTTAACGCCATGATGCTCGCCGACGCAGGAGCTACGCACGCTACGCTCGACGCGTGGACGCCGCCTGCAGGTATCGAGGTGCTCCAGATCGCCGGATGGGGCATCGACACGCTCGCCGGACTTTCGTATTCGCAGAAGAAAAGAGGCGACACTTACTCATGGCAGTTTGAGCCGATGTTGGTCGAAGACGGTGACGGTACTGTTGTTGTGCCGAGCGCACTCGCGATGGATTCCGCACCAGAGAATATCACCAATTGGTGGGTGAACCTCCAGGACTATGACAGTCTAACGCGCACAGGAAGAAGCCATCCCGACATTCTGGAGGTGGAAGGTGTGCGCAGCATTATAAGAAACACACTGACGAATACAGGTGCCGGATTGCCAAGCTATATTTCCCTCACAACTCCGCCGCAAAACGACGAGGAAAAGAAACTGCGTTTTTTCCTCCACTCCCCGCTCTCGCTTCACCTCTATGACGGGGAGGGGAATCATACCGGTATTTCCACAACGACAGGAACGATTGAGCATGGCATATCGGGTGCGTACTACCGCGAGTTCGGTGAGGTGAAGTACATCACCGTCTCTACTTCCTTGGCGTCCACCACGCTTCGCCTTGTGCTTGACGGAGAAGCGTCAGGATTTTTCGATTTGAAGATCGAAGAGGTGGAGGGCGACACGGTGGTTGCCACCACGACCTTTGTCGATGTTCCCACTTCCACGAGCACCCTCGTCACCATGGAGTTCACCGACGGGACTATTGCCGGCGCCGGCGCGCTTGCTGTTGACGAAGACGGAAATGGCACCACCGACTTTTCGCTTGCGCCAAAGGAGGGCGAAGTCGTCACACTCCCGCCGCCCTCACCGACCTACAATTTCAATGGCTTCCTCCAGCCAGTCAACGACACGACCTATCATCCGGAGCAAGCACCGAGTGTCTTTAAGGGCGGAAGCACCATTCCCGTCAAGTTTCAAATCAAAGACGGCGCTGGCACTCCGATACAGGCGACCACAACCCCCTTGTGGCTCACGCCCGAGCGAGATTTTCCAATGAGTGCCGCCATTGGAGAATCAACATACTCGCTTGGAAGTACGAACGGGAACACGTTTCGGTGGGACGCAACGAATGAGCAATACATTTACCACTGGAGTACCAAAGGAGTCACCGCGGGGTATTGGTACCGCGTCTTCGCCAAACTCGATGACGGCAAAACCTACTCGGTAACCGTCGGCCTGCGATAGGACGAAGTACGAGGTCCGACCTTGGGGATTGATTCTTAAGGTCGGACCTCGTACTTCGTCTGTGAGATGACCCTCGCCCACCCCAACAAAAAAATGCTAAAATAAAACTATGAAAAATTTGGTGACAAAAAAGAACGTTTTTATTGTTGCAGTGATTGGGCTTGTATTCTCGTTCGCACTTGATTATTTACGCGATTTCGGAGTTTCTTATTCCACCTACAAAACCTTTGTTGAACCACTTTTTTTTATTTCTGGTGCTCTACTCATTACCGTCGGCCCACTCCTCCTTGTACGCGACGAAGTGTTTTCCACGTGGCTCAAATTTGCCAAGTGGTGGCTCCCACTTTCGCTTGTACTTATCATCCTTTCACCAACGGACGGTAGTAGCGCATTTTTCCCCGCGCTCTTTTCGAAAGAACTCACCTCGATGTGGATGGGCGGCCTCTTCGTCGCCATCTCCCTCCTCCTCATCGGCGTCAAATCCTTGCAGTTGCGGAAAAAGCCCTAAAGCATCGCGCTTTTCCTTTTTAAATTTTGAGATTGTCTGGCGTACTAAGGTCGGTCCTTGGGACGGTGGTTTCTGAAGGTCCGACCTTGGAGAAACCCGCTGGGGATAAGTGGTATTGAGTTAATTCTATCCATTTTCTATAATAAATAGATTAGATAGAACATAAATAGAATATACGCCATGGAGCCGGAAATTACAAAAATCGCGCTGTTCAAGGGAAAAGAAATTCGCAAAACGCTACACAATGGCGAGTGGTGGTTTTCGGTTGTGGACGTGTGCGAAGCGCTTGCGGAGAGCGTTGACGCCGGCGCGTATTGGAGAAAACTGAAACAGAGGTTGATTGAGGAGGGAAGTGAGGTCGTGACATTTTGTCACGGACTGAAATTAAAGGCATCCGACGGCAAAAGGTACGAAACCGACTGCGCCGACACCGAAGGCGTTTTTCGCCTTATTCAATCGATCCCGTCCCCCAAAGCCGAGCCATTCAAACGTTGGTTGGCAAAAGTCGGCTACGAACGAGTGCAAGAGATAGAAAACCCGGAGTTGGCCACCAAAAGGACGCGAATGCTCTACAAACTCAAGGGGTATAGTCCGGACTGGATAGAGAAGCGCATGCGCGGTATTGCGATTCGCGAGGAACTCACGGATGAGTGGAAAGGGCGCGGGGCAAGGGAGAACAAGGACTACGAACTCCTCACGGCGGAAATTTCCAAAGCAACGTTTGGTGTAACGCCGGGTGAATACAAAAAACTCAAAGGCCTGAAGCGGGAGAACCTACGCGATCATATGGACGACTTCGAACTGATCTTCAACATGCTCGGCGAACGCGCCACCACAGAGATTCATCGCAACGAAGATTCTAGGGGTGTAGCAAAACTTCGTAGCGACGCAAAGGCCGGCGGCGACATTGCCGGCGGCGCGCGCAAGAAGCTTGAAGCCCGCCTCGGCCGATCAGTTGTCACAAAGCAAAATTTCATCAAAAACCCCGAGAGCAAAAAGAGGTTAAAGTAAGGTCGGTCCTTGGGACTGACCAAGGTGGGAGCAGCTAAGGTTCGACCTTGAGAATCTGGATTTAAGGTCGGTCCTTGGGGTAATTGCATCCCGGCCCCGCCCGTTGTTTTCGGCAAACGGCTCAAATGGTGTATTTGAGCCGTTCACATCTGCGGGCAACGGCTCACTTTGCGCTTCCACGGCGACAGATGGCGCTGTTTCCGTCCCCAAGGTCTCTCCTTGGGGCTTTACGCAAAGGTGAGACCTTGGATGCTCCTGATTAGGAACCTTGAAGAGGTTGCCGCTCTGGCCTTGAGGCGAACTCGCCCACCTCAACAAAAAAATGTTAAAATAAAACTATGAAAAACTGGCTGACAAAAAAAGGCGCGCTATTAATCGCACTAGGTGGCTCAGGGTTATTTTTCTTTTTCGTTTTTTCTCAAGAGTTGGGTCTTTGTGCGGAGAAGATGCTCTCATGCACAAAAAAATTTGATTCAGTCGCCGAGATTTTTCAAGTTTTCATCCCCTCTTTGTTTTTGACTCTTCTACTATACAAACTCCGCGATGAAATTTTTAACGCGTGGCTCATGTTTGCGAAGTGGTGGATCCCGCCCACGATAATCCTCGTCCTTCTGGCGCCCTCGACTGGCCACTCGCTCGTTCCCATAGACAAAGGCCGCGTGTCGCTCTTCATGAACGCTCTTTTTCTCCTCATCTCCCTCCTCCTCATTGCCATTAAATCCTGGCAGTTGCGGAAAAAGGGCTGACGACAAACGCGGCGCACGATCTTACCTCCCCTGACACTGCACTCGTGTCCGGTTAAATTCCGGTAGATATAGAAATGGCCCGTCTGTTGAGCGATAATAGTTGTGTCAAGCAATTATTCATCTCTCACCCAGTC
>MHLS01000021.1 GCA_001819095.1 Candidatus Lloydbacteria bacterium RIFCSPLOWO2_02_FULL_54_12 | reverse complement strand
TTTATGGCTCAGTGGCAAGGTGAAACATTCAAAACAAACCGGTGATTTTGGGTATTATCCCACATTTTTGACGAGAAAGGCGATGCTTGCGACTCCGATCCAGGACACCGCTATTGCGATGCAGTCCACCACTGACAGATTTTTCACTCGGAATACTCCTCAGTCGTTTACCGTACTGGCCGTACCCTAGCACGGCCTTCTGACACCACTTGTATTGTATCACGAAATATGCTAGGATGTCAACAAGTTTGACCGTAGGCAATTATTTTGCTTAAATCATAGCGAAGAACCTTCTATGGCAAATAGGCATCTTTCACGAAGCATTGTGCTCCAGTCCCTCTTTGAATGGGATATGACCGGCCACAAGTCGGAGAGTGTGGAAGATGTGCTCGCACGCAATATTGCCGAATTTGCCCCCGGCCTGAACGACTCCACGTTCATGGCGGAGCTCCTGAAGAATGTGCTCGCCAAACAACCCGAACTTGATCTTATCATTGAGAAGGCCGCCCCTGCGTGGCCTATTGACCGCATCTCTCCCGTCGACCGCAACGTGCTCCGTATTGGCCTCTTTGAGCTTCTCTTCGGCGACCGCGGGGAGGTGCCGCCTAAGGTGGCCATCAACGAAGCGATTGAATTGGCGAAAACATTCGGTGGCGAGAATAGCGGCAAATTCGTGAACGGCGTTTTGGGTGCGGTCTACAAAGAGATCGGCGAACCGGGAAAAGACGAGACAAGTCAGTCAAAGGATAAGCGCAATCAGGTCATCGATCCGGCGACGCTTCCCTTGGAGCAGTTGGGTGGCGCGGTGGTCTACGCCAAAAAAGACAGCGAGATCTATCTCGCGCTCGTCCACGACATCTTCGGACACTGGACGCTTTCGAAGGGTCACATCGAGGAGGGCGAGAATCCGGAAGAGGGAACGATCCGCGAGATCAAGGAGGAGATGAACGCTGACATTACGATCAAGGAAAAACTCGGTGAGAACGAATACATCGCTTCACATCCGGAGAAAGGGAAGATCCGGAAGCACGTCATCTACTTTCTTGCCGAAGCCCCGTTCGAGCCGCTTGAACTTGAAGAGGGGAAGGGCGGGCTCGATGACGCGCGCTGGTTCCGTGCGCAGGAGATCGTCGACCTCAATATCTACGACGACATACTGCCTCTGATTGCCCGCGCGATCACGAGCCTGCTCAAACAGAAATAGCGTAGCATAGTACAAAAGTCTAAGGTTGAATCTCAAAGTACGAGGTCCGACCTTAGTAATCAATCTCCAAGGTCGGACCTCGTACTTTGCCGACCTTGTTTTTTTGGCCGCCCTTGTCTTGTTGCCGGTTTCGTGCTAGTGTGGTGCATAGGACCGCTCTCAAAAATACTTTTGTATCCTTTGGCGCTTGAGTATTTTTGAAAGGGGTTCTCTGTTTAATGCAACATCTCGAAAAAGATTATCAGGCGTTTGCGGCGCACATCGGCGTCGCGTTCAAGGACATTACGCTTCTGCGGGAGGCTTTCACGCACCGCTCGTATCTGAACGAACACCGGAGCACGGGATTGAAACACAACGAACGCTTTGAATTCTTGGGCGATGCCGTTCTCGAACTGGTGATGACGGAATATCTTTTCGCAAAGTATCCCGACGAGGCGGAGGGGAAGTTGACCGCGTATCGCTCCGCGCTTGTCAACACGAATTCGATATCGGATGCGGCGACGGAATGGGGAATGAATGATTACCTCCTCCTCTCGAAAGGTGAAGCGAAGGACCTTGGCCGTGCGCGGCAATATATCCTCGCGAATACGTTCGAGGCGGTCATCGGCGCGATATTTCTTGATTGCGGGTACGATACGGCGAAAGAATTCATCGCGAAAAGTCTGTTTCAGCGGCTTGACGCGGTCATTACAAATCGTTCGTGGCAGGATGCAAAAAGTCGTTTTCAGGAAGAAGCACAGGAGCGCATGGGGATCACGCCCAACTATGTCGTTGTAAAAGAAACGGGACCCGATCACGACAAGCGTTTTTCGGTGGGAGTCTACGTCGGCTCCGAGTTGGTCGCGAAAGGTGAAGGGGCGTCAAAGCAGGATGCGGAACAGGCGGCCGCGGAAGAGGGACTGAAGAAAAAGGCTTGGGAGAGCTCTTAAATACAAGGTTGGATTTCAAAGTACAAGGTCCGACCTTAAGAATCGATCCCCAAGGTCGGACCTTGTACTTTGCCGACCTTGTATTCTTCTTAGGTCCCGTTGCTCCGCACGGGACGCTTCAACTTGGCAGCAAGGCTCTGCGCAGTGCCAAAGTTGGGCGCCGTGTATGCTCACGGCATCCTCAACTTGGCGACCACGCTTCGCGTGGGCCAAGTTGGGATTGACGAAAACATCGTTATGTATTAGTATTTCCCGCAGAAGATCATCATTGTGAGGGGAAACCGGTGAAACAACCGAAGATCACCGTCGTCGACGGGATGGGTTTCGACGAGATCGTCGATGCGCTCGTCAACGAGGAGTTGGGGGCGATTCGTCGCCACCGCTTAAGCCAGAAGATGGCGACGAAGCTTCACCGCGAGGTGTGGCTACGTGTTGAAGCGGTACGCCCGTTCCGCGAAGATCCGGAAACGTACATCATGGAGCGACTCGAGGAGCAGGTGAAGAAATATGTCGCGAGCGGCTTTCACGATGCCATCGGGTACTCGGAGGAAGGCTTCCGCTCCGCCCTTTGCTCGCTCGTCGCAAAGACGGTCAAGTCTTTCGCCCCGCCCGCGACGTATCCGATCGTGGACGGCGAGTTCACCGTCCTCCTCGTCATCCCGCCGGAGTGGATATCGCTTCGCCGTCAGATCGCGAGCTTGACTTCGAGCGATGGTGGTGGCGTGCCGTCACTTCCGTTCGAAACGGCGGAGTACGGAAAGCCTGCGCCGAAGGAACCCTACGTGCTCGTGGGCCTAAACGGCGGTCGCGGGCTCAAGGATTGCACGTTCCTTCAGGCAAACGCCGAAGTGAAGAGGGGGGGGTGTACCTACCTCTCGACGCATCAGCTCACACAGCTCCTCATCGTGCGTCCGCGTTTCTTGGCGCCCCAAGCGGAGTCCATTGCGCTCGGCGATCGTTCCATCGAAGCAAATGTCGTATCCGGCGAAACGCACGTGGTGTTCACCGGAAATCAGAACGACTACCCGACGTTAAGCACAAAGCGCATCCAAGCTCCCCGCATGGGAGTCGGCGTAGGAAAGCCGTACTATAGTGCGATGATCACGGTTTAGTTCTCCGTTCATCACGCCCCGACTCGCGTCGGGGTTTTCTTTTGCACGGATATGCGAAATCGGGGTATGATAAATATATGAAAAAGAAAAAATTACCCGTGCTATTTTTCGCCGTTATTATCTCCGGCGCGTCTTTATCCCTAGCAACGTACTCCGCATATGCACAGTACGATTATTACGACCCTTACTCGAACAGCAATATCGACTATTACCCGATGAACCCCGTCTACACCGCTCCGAGCGGGACGACGAATAGCGGGACGGTGAGCAACACGTCAAGCGGGACGACCGGCACGACCGACGGTAGCACATCGGTCACTACGGCGACCTGCGCCAATAAACCTTTAGCAAATCCGCAAAACACCCGAAGTGTTGAGATTCGAGACAGAGGCGGGGCCGTGTTCTACTTGAGTCCGCCGAAAGAAGAGCTGGTCGGGGTGAGGGCGTATCCGGAGACGTCAACGAAGATCTTCAAGATCATCTATGGCGCTACGGGAATGCAGACCGATGAGAAGGAGATCGGGCTTATCACCGTCGACAATAAGTGCTATCCCAAATATGGGTATGTACAGAATGAGAGCACGGTGACGACGTCCGTCACTTCCTCGACTGCAGTATCGAGCGGGAGTACGCAAACTGCCGAGTCGACGGTCGTCCCCGAAGACGCCACCGCAGTTAGGCTCGATCCGGCGACGGGTAAGGTCTATAACGCGAAGACCGGCGAGCTCATTTCCCAAGCCCGCTATGATGCCACCCTCCGGAAGATCTATTACAAAGACACCAACTCCACCTACGGCACGGTATTTACCGACACGACCGGCTACGTCAATATCGATTTGCGGGGCATGGTCGATACGTATACAGCGCCGTCGTCCACATACACCGGTGACCCCGACTTCGATCTTTTGAAAGTGAGTCCAACACCCGTTTCTGCGGGCGATGTTGATCGCGACGGGGCTATTGATAAAAAAGCACCACCTCCACCACCCCCGCCCCCCAAAGGTCTTACCGGCAGCGATTCCGGCGTGAGTGATGTGGGTGATAAGATGATCGGCGATCCTGATTTTGATCTTCTGAACGTTGATATCCGCGGCGACGCACTTGAAAAGTTTCGCGCGGAAGCGGTGGCGGTTGACCAGATGGGCAACGTCAATGTTCGCGGTTGGGACCCAAAGAAGAAAGAAGAAATTGTCGGTCATCCTGAAGAAGTAAGGACGGCCGAAGATCTCAAAGTCTATGTCGAGGCGGTGGCGCTCAACGACGCGGCAATAAAAGGCATCGAGATCAAACTCGGCGTTCTTGAGTTGGAATCCCGCGAGCAGGGGAAATTGTTCGGATTTATTCCCGTCGAGATGTCCTCGAGAGTCGTCGTCAGATTCACACCCGAGGATAGTACGGAAGATCCCGTTGATGTGAAATTCCCGTGGTGGCACATCTTCGTGAAGAAAAGTAATGGTCTCAGCGAATTGAAAGGAGAGATTTCCGGCGCACTTACCTATGCTACACAAATGAATTCAGATGATGTCGGCGAATCTCCGAATGCGAGCCGTGCCGCACGGGCGCTTCAGCTGGTGTCGAACATCATGAAGACCAAGCACGACACGGTGAAAAACTCGATCTCGAACGTGCGCTAATAACGGTGCGATTCTCGGGCGCGGTACTGTTCGAGGAAGGACGACGTCGTGGCAGACAACGGTTTCGTTGTTATACTGGTTGTATTGAAATATGGACCTTCGTTCCGAACATTTTCTGCGGAGTCTCATCCTCTTTGGCGTTGTTGTTGCCGCACTGGTCGCGCTCGGTGCGGGGTTATTCATCTCACCGCCTCGAGGGCCACAGGTTGCCCAGACGGAAAGTGCACTTCCGAGCGTGAGTGTCACCGTGCGCGTCTCCGAGGAGGTTGACTGCGAAACGGATCCCATCACGCGCGTGTTCTTTGATGTTGAGCCGAAAGAGGGCGGGGAAGTCACGGTGGTCGACAACGGCCAAGTCCGGAAGTTCGATCTCTTGGGGAGTTACGAGGAAGCCGGGTTGGACGGATACTTTGCGAACGGCACGTACGAAGGACTGCTTTCGGCGCGTCCGGGATATGTGCTCCGCACTTCCGCAGTCATCTCTTTCACCGTGGCGTCGCGTTGCGGCAAAGAAGATCCCACCCCTCTCCCGTTACAGGAACCCACCTCGACCGAACCGGTCGCCGCGCCTGTTGCGCCCGACCCCGATCCCGTTCCGGCTCCCGAGCCCGCCACGCCGACCTTGCCGACGCCTCCCGCCGCAAAGCCAAAGTCCGCTCCGACGACCGTGAACGAACCGACTCCTCTTCCGCCGACGACCGACTCCGTGTCACAAACAACACAAGATGTTGTTCCTGTTGCGGCGTGCGGAAGCGCAAAAGAGTGCAGAGAGATCTGTACGGAAAAAGGCGGCACGAAGGCCTGTGCGGAGTTCGCGGCGGAAGCAATCGTTCCCGCACCGCTCTCGTCCCTCCCGACGGAAAAGCTCGACAATACGTTCCGCGAAACGACCATGGACGCTTTTATCGGCGAGCGGAGCGGCGTGCGCGCGTATGCCGACTCCGACCAAGATGGCATAGTGGATTTCGATGAAGTGAATATTTACGGTACCGATCCCAACAAAGCTGACTCCGACCAAGACGGCGTCTCCGACGGCGAAGAACTGCTCGCGAATACCGACCCCGCCGCGAGTGTGGTGGGTGAAGCAAGCGGAGATGTAGGACCGGTCATCTTTGAAGATCCGGCGCAATTCGGCAAAGAAGCGTCGACGACGCTTGTCGTATCAACGGTCGTCGCCGGCGCCTCCGAGACTGACGCAAGCGGTACGTCGCGCCTTTCCTCGATGACGCTCTCCGGCACTGGGTTTCCCAATAGTTTTGTAACGATCTTCGTCTACTCCGAGCCTATTGTTGTCGTCGTGAAGACGGACGATTACGGTGCTTGGACGTACACTCTCGACCGCGAACTTCCGGACGGAACGCATGAGGTGTATGCCGCAGTCGCCGACGCCAAAGGACGCGTGTGGGCGAAGTCCGCACCGCTTCCGTTCGTGCAGACCGCAAGTGCGATATCGCTGGGATCTCCGGTGCTTCTACCGGGTGCTCCCGAAGTGCCGACCTTCTTCGGCGGAAAAGGTGCGATCACTCTTGTCGGCGTGCTCGCCCTTGTCCTTGTGGCAAGCATTCTTGTGCTTGGTTACGTCCGGACGAAGAAAGAAGAAGTTGCTTGAACTTGCTCACTGCAAGAATGCGGTAAGTGCCGACCAACTCTCCTCGGTGCCCAGCACATCATTGTGCCCGAAACCTTCGACGGTCACGAATGTCTTTTGCTTCTGCGGGAGTTTCTCGAAGAGCACTCTGCCGCGCTCGATCGGAATCTCGCTATCATCGGCGCCGTGAATGAGTAGCACCTCTTTCGCAAAAGCCGCATTGGTGACGTTATCAAGCTCGGTCCTAAGCAGAAGCGAGATGGGGTAAACTGGATAGTGTGTTTTCGCCAGACCCGAAAGTGTATCGAACGGTGAGATGAGGACGAGCCTCTCGGGTGACGAAAGCGACGTGTGGTAGGACGCGAATCCCACCCCGATGCTCCTGCCGATGATCAGGAGTTCGGAAAAGTTTTTCTCTTTGACCCACGCGTCGATGTGCTCGGTGTCGCGCAGAAGGAGTTTCACGGAGGGTTTTTGTGAGTCGTCGCTTGCATAGCCGGAATATTCGACGGCGAGCACATTGTATCCGTAGTGTGTGAGCCAATTCACTAGATACGCCGAATCACAAGCGCGTTCCGCATTGCCGTGGTAAATGACCCCAAGTTTTGTCGAGCTCGCTGACTCAATATAGTATGCACGGGTGCCGTCGGCGGAGATGACCTTGGCATCGGGGAGATCCGCGCATTCTTCCATCGGAGTTGTCGGCGGATAAAAGAGATACGCGTCTTGCCGCAGATAGAGTAAAACACCGAACAGGGCATACGTGAGCGCAAGGACCCGGAGTGTCGAGAAACTTATGCCCTTGAGTGATTGCTCGGGAAACAACCGCATGCCCTAATTGTACCACCGCTATTCGAGAGCTCTATATCTTCGGGGTTTTTTCTGGTGGTATACTTTAGGCATGGTCAGTCCTTAACTTATATATCGATGAAAAAAACAACAGGCATCATCGTGCTCTCGATCGTGGTCCTTCTCGCCGGTTATTTGCTGTACCGTTATTTTTTCTACACCTGTTGTGCTTTGCCGCCGCGCTCTGCGCCGGTTGCTACGGATGAGCTGAATAACGATCCAGTGTTGAATGACCCCGATCTCTTATATGCAAAGCGGGCCCTTATTGGTCTTTGTCGCACCAAATCCGGTAATGGCGGCAGTTGTCACTTCAATACCTATCTGTATTCTTCCGGCAAGTTGGTCATTGAATCCGGAGAATTGGCGATGGGGCCGGACGGAGAGGAGAGCACCGCCTATCCGACCGTCGAAAAGGAGCTGGATAAAGAGCTCATGGAGCGTATCACTTTGCAGATCCGAAATTCCGGAATTATGGATAAGTCGTGCGAGGCGGAAATGGTCATGGATTATTATGTCAACTATTTCGTTCAATTCGACGGGGCAACCAAGGAGGCAAGATTTCCCGGATGTGAAGCGGAATTTAATGAGATAGACAAACTGATCGACGCGGCAGGGTAACGCCGGATTTGACGCTCGTAGACAGCGGACAAAATGAAAAAAGGACTCATTTGGAAAATACTCGTTGGGCTGGCGTTGCTTACTGCCTTGGGCTATCTTGTCACCACGCCCGAGAGCGAGGTCATGCTTGAGAAGCCGTGGTTCGGGGGGTGATTGGACGTGGACGGGCAACGGGGTGAAGTCCTATAATTGGACAAGGCAAAGACTTATCAGTTCAGGGTTCATTTATCAAAAACATGAAAAAGTTCATTGTTGCGTTACTCATAGTGGCACCCCTCTTTGTATTCGCCCAAGGAGTCTTTGAGTACGATCTGGAATACGGCATGACCAACAAGATCGACATCGCGGAATTACAGGAATTCCTGACCGACGAAGGGCTCTATACCGGACCGATAACCGGAAATTTTTTCTCGCTGACCATGAAGGCGGTAAAGGCATTTCAAGCCCGCGAGGGGATAGCGCCGGCGGCAGGATATTTCGGACCAAAGACGAGAGCGCGCGCGAATGCACTGCTCGGCTCGCAAATTTCGGCATCAAATCAACAAGCGGCGGCTGAAACGGGGCAAAGCGTTGCAGAGATCGCCACAGGGATCTCGGCGAACGACACCCAATCGCAGTTGGAGGCTTTGCTAAAACAAATTACGTTGCTCCAAGAACAGCTCAAAGCACAACAGCAAACTTCGACAACCAACACGAACACCGCACTGCTACCTGCTCCCACAGTGACTATTGTGGTCACCCCTTCTTCCGGCACCTCGAATACTTCCGCCAGCACGGTCACCTCCGCGACTCCCGCCAACGCCGTCTTCTATGAGGATTTTTCCGGCGCTTTTCCTGGAAGCAAGTGGATTGTTTCGTCACAAAGCGGAATGAACCAACCATCGCCGCAAATTGACGCAAGTGTCGGCAACCCCGCCTCGTCGCTCGGTGTGCCCTATTCTTCGGGCGAAAGCAACTATATTCCAATGGGGAAAAAAGTGACCGCTGACGTCAATCCGTTCAACAGCGCCGACGGATTCAGCATTTCCTTCGACGTGAGACAGCCCGACACGAGCGCCGAAACGGTCGCGTACTCCTCCGGCGGATGGGTCAGAAATTTTAAATTCGAGATCAAGCATCTGACGAATCAGTACGCGTATGCCAATATGGAGATCAGGCCCGACACGGAGCTTATCCAGTACGGTATCTACAGGGCTTACGTTGGCGGCGGCGGTTCATCTGTTTCCGTTCCATACACACCCAACGCCGACTTCCACACCTTTAAGTTCACCGTGGACGCCGACGGCAACGCCAAATGGTACCGCGACGGCATATTGAAAAATAGTTTTGGCGGATTCCCGGTCGGAGACTACGTCCTCTCGTTCTCGGCTTCCGGCAGGAATTTGCCGGTGGGTTCGCCAAGCACGGCGACTTATTTCCACAATATTGATAATATTGCGGTGACGGTCCCCTAAGACCGTATCCATGCGTCAAGTTTTGGTTGCTGTTTATTGGGAGCGTTCATTCATCCTCGCGGCTCTGCCGCCAGGATGAATGAACGCAAGATATGTTTGGGCGGGCGGCGGCCCGCACATCTTCCAAAAAACTTGCCCGTGGTTCCGCCCGCAAAATACCCCGTCGGTCTACCCTCGGGATTGGACGGGCGGACAAGTTTATAAGAAATTCATCTCTCTATGAAATATCGTTATGCAATCGGCGGCGCACTGGTCGCTTCGGCCGTACTTTTTTCTTTATCAACGAGTGTGGCAATCGCCGCGGAGTGTGACCCGCTCGCATTGCGTGCAACGAACTTCGGACAGACCGGAGCGCATGTGAAAGCTCTACAGTCCTGCCTCCTTGCGGCGAAATTCGACATCCCCGCCGGAGCGACCGGTTATTTCGGCACTCAAACGAAAGCCGCTCTCCAGACTTTTTACCGCACCGCGCTCGACATTTCCGACTGGGACGGGCGTTCGATAGGACCGAAAGGGCGGGCGGCGCTCGTTCTTCGCACGCAAGGCGTTACGGTCAACGTCCACGCGTCATCCGGGGGAGGCGCGCCGGGGCTGAAGCGCATTGCTTCCGAGACGGAACTCACGAAATACATCGAAGCATCTCGTTCGGGTAGTTATCGAAGCATCTCGCTCGGGCTTTCGAGCGGCGCGGTCACCATGGGCGCGCCGACCGTCGCGCTTTCATCTGCAGACAGCTCCGTCCCCGCCACGACACCGATGGTTCCGCTTCCCACCACTGCGGGAGAAACAAGCGCAACACCTTCTCGTGTTTCCGAGACGAATGTTCAGGTGGCCGGGATCGATGAGCCGGATATCGTGAAGACGGACGGTACGACAATCTATTTCTCCCGAGAAGGGTACGCGCGCTGGTATTCCGATGTGCTACCTACGCCGATGATGGATTGTGTGAATTGCGGGATCATGCCGCCCACTCCGCAAAAGGAAGTCGGTGTCACGGCCGTTACCGCGTTCCCGCTTTCTTCGCTCGGCATTGCAAGCGACGCGATTGTCGAACGCGGACAGATGCTCCTCGTGAAGGACAAACACCTTCTGGTCATCCTTGCGTACGACAAGATAGTCGCGTATGACGTCACCGACCCGACGAAGCCGACAAAAAAGTGGACGAATGAGTTGAAGAACAACACGCAAGTGGTCGCGGCGCGCCTGAAGGGGGGAACCATGTCTCTCGTTACCAGTACTTATTTGAGTGCCACAAGACCTTGCCCCATTATACCAATCATGCGCGGGGGAGTTTCTATCGCAATACCGTGCGGCGATATTTGGGTACCTGTTTCCGTCGAGCCCGCGAATGTGAGCTATTCAATCTTTGCTGTTGATCCGACCACGGGAACAGAGACGACCTCGACGACGATCCTCGGCGATTCGAACAATACGACCGTCTATGTCTCGGAGAACAACATTTATCTGGCGTATCGTATGCAAAATGCGACCACGAACGTCATCATGAGTTTCCTTAGGAACGAGACAACCGGACTTCTCTCGACCACGACCATCGAGCGTATTCGCGTCGTTGACGGCTACGACATTTCTCTGAACTCTAAAATGACCGAAATAGGAAAGGCCGTCGAACTCGAGCTGGCGTCGCTTTCCGAGAACGACCGCATGCTATTCGAGAACGAACTTGAAAACCGCATGAAAAGTTATCTCGATACGCATCTGCGCGACACCGACCGGACGACAATCGCGCGGATACCACTCGCCACTCTTACCGTTGCCTCATCTGGCGTCGTGCCCGGACATCTCTTGAACCAATTCTCGATGGACGAGTGGGGAGGGAATTTGCGCACTGCCGTCACCGTCGGCGACCGATGGGGATTCGGCGGGAGTAAGATGGTGAACGACGTCTACGTGTTCGACGAGTCGTTCAAGGCGCTCGGAAGCATTCTTGACCTCGGTGTTACGGAGCGTATCTATGCCGCGCGCTTCATTGGGAATCGTGGCTATCTGGTGACCTTCCGCCAGACCGACCCGTTCTACGTGCTTGACCTTTCTCTCCCGACTGCGCCCAAGATGACCGGTGAGCTCAAGATACCGGGTTACTCCGCGTATCTCGAGCCGCTTTCGGAGACGATGATACTCGGAGTCGGAAGAGAGGACGGCGGCGTGAAGCTCGCGATCTTCGACGTGTCAAACCCCGCAAGTCCGACCGAAAAAGCGAAATACTCACTGAAGGATTCGTGGACGGAAGTGGAGGGTAATCACCACGCGTTCTTGCGCGACGAAAAGCACAAGGTGTTCTTTCTCCCCGGAGGACAAGGCGGCTATGTATTGTCGTATGACGGCGACGCGCTCACGCTCAAGGCGACGGTGGCGGGGTACCAAGTGAAGCGCGCGGTCTATATCGAGGATAACCTCTACATCATCGGCGAGGAAAAGATTACGGTCTACGACGAGACAACGTGGAAAGAAGTAAAGACGCTTGAGCTCAAGTAAGGACCGTCAGCACAGAACTTTATTCCAGCTCGGTCAAGGTCGGCCGAATGAGTTCGGTGAATTAACGTACAAGGTCGAACCTTAAGGACCGATCCCCAAGGTTCGACCTTGTACTTTGCTTGCCGAATACATTCATATACAATAAACGGGAGTCCATCGGGTGAGAGGCCTTATTAAATTTGCATTTACCATGAATAAACACCACAAGAAGTTTTTTGGCGCACTCGTTTTTGTCGTTCTCGCGACGACCGTTCTTGCCGGAACGGCCTACGCGGCGTCGACGATCAGCACCAATATCTCGACCGGCGGAACACTCACCGTAAGCGGCCTCTCGCTCCTAAACGGCAATGCGTCGACGACACAACTTTCGGTGACCGATCGCATTTTTGTCGGCACAGGAGGCGCGACGACGATCTTCGGCAATTCAAGTACCTCGACTTTCCTTGGCGGAATCTCCTTGGGCGGCGGAGGACTCCATTTGTCGAACGGCGGGTTGCGTGTGGCGACGCTCGTGAGTTGCGACACGGTCGACACCAATGCGAACGGAGTCTTTGTCTGCGGAGCTGACGCGACTGGCGGCGGGGGGGGTACAGATACTAACTGGACCTACTTTAATAATTCGGGCTTGCGACTTTCTACCACGACGAATAAGGTCCTGATCGGTTCGAGTTCGACCTCGACGGCGGCGACATTGGAAGTGCAAGGAACGCAGTATGTTTCCGGCACACTCGGCGTCGCCACGACGACTCCTTCAGGAGTGTTCGGGGTGATCGGGAACAGCTATCTGCAAGGAGCGGTCACCGTGGGCGGAGCCATCGTACTCACGAGCGGAAGTTTGACGGTGTCCTCCCTTACAAATTGCGATTCTATTGATACCACCGCAAGCGGAGTCTTTGTGTGCGGTACCGATGCGGCCGGCGGGGGAAGCGGTACGGTAAACTCCGGCACGATAGATCAGTTCGCTTACTACGCCGCGAGCGGTACGACGGTTTCGGGAACATCGTCGGTCGTTATACTCCCGAATGCGAATGTGGGTGTGGGGACGACGACGCCGAGGTACGCGTTTTCGGTAGCTGGGACGATTTACTCCGGGTCGGGCGGAATACGCTTCCCTGACGGTTCAACACAAACCGCCGCCGCGGCCGGTGCTGCTGCAGGAACTCAAGGGCAAACGGCTTTCTATAACGCGAACGGTTCTACTGTTTCTGGTACTTCTACCCTCACCATTACACAAGCAGGCAACGTCGGCATCGGAACGACGTCTCCCTCCGCGGCGCTCGCGGTCAACGGAAGCGTTACTGTGGGCGGCAACCTCACCCTCGCGAATTCAAGTACGGCAGTCGGCGGGATTGTGTTCGGTGTCTGCAGTATTACGGGCGCAACGATAAATAAGGGTTACTCGAAAAATTTCAGCTGCATCGCTTCATCCACGATTAGTTCCAGTTATAAAATTTTCGTTCAATCGGACGGCTCACTTGCGACCGACTTTATCATACAAGCGGCTTCGTCGACCGGAAGTACGGTGATCGGCATGAACATCAACAACACCTCGACGACGACCTCTTATAGTCCCGGGAATCTCAACTTTAATTTTTTCGGGATCAGGTAAGGTAACAATCGTTCGATGAGGAGATTACTTTTCTTGTGCGTGATCGCTTTTTGTTCGCCGCTTTTTGCGTTCGGCGCTTTTGACGACGTGTCACTTACCTCTGACGCAGTGGTCTCCGTTGGTGGGGAGGATTTCACCGTGTATAGTGCTACATCCACGCTTGAGTCCATTACCGTCGACGCGACATCCTTTGATGTCACTATGGCAACGGGTTCGTCGCTCGTGCTCTACTCGGGAGGCAACCGGACGTTTACCGTTACGCCGAGCATCGCCCAGATCTCCGCAACTCCAAGTTGTGCAGGATCGTACTCAACGCTGACGCTCTCGGGCGTCGGAAGCGGAACGGTGACCGTTACGCCGTCGGGGTATTGTTCATACGGGGGAGGAAGCAATTACGGCGACGGAGGAGGTTCCTCCGCACCGACTCCTCCGCCCGAGCCGGCGCCGCCTGCGACCTCTACGCCCCCCACGACGGCAACGACCAGCCCCGCTATCGCAACGACTACCACGGTTGTATTAGTACCCGGACCGCTCCTCACGAAAACGCTTCAGTTGGGAAGCACGGATCCGGAAGTGATCACGCTCCAGCAATTTTTGATCGAACGGGGGTATCTTGTCGTTCCCTTGGGTATACCGCTCGGGTATTTCGGCGCTCTCACAACGGACGCGGTGAGTAAGTTCCAGAAGATCGCCGGCTTGGATCAGGTCGGCATTGTCGGAACGAGAACGCGGGATGCTATCGCCGCGACGACCACCACTACTACGCTCGCTGGCCCCGTTCCTCTTGGTTTTCTCTTTTCTCGTCCGCTTCGCATCGGAAGTTCGGGGTCTGATGTGGCGGCACTCCAACAAATCCTTATTGCCAAGGGTTTTCTCGTATTCAACACCAGATCGAATCCCGGGTATTTCGGCGGACTCTCAAAAGCCGCGGTCATCCTCTTTCAAAAAAGTCTTGGACTTGAGCCGGTCGGAGTTGTCGGACCGAAGACCAGACGGGCGCTCAATACGATTACGGGAGCTCTTTAAAAAAATACAAGGTCGAACCTTTGAAACACAGAAGTACAAGGTGGAACCTTAAGAATTAATCCCCAAGGTTCCACCTTGTACTTCCGAGTATATTTTTTCTGCCCTCGGATTCTCCTTACGCCGCACTCGGTGTTCCTCCGGTCCCGTCTCCCTCCTTGCGGAGCCCGATCGTTCCGAGCACAATCATCACTACGACAACGATGACCACAAAAAAGATGAGCATGGTGACGATGCCGGAACCTCCGAAGAATGTCGGTGCGCCTTCGTTTCCCGGCAGGAGTTCAACTGATCCCACCGTGATGGCGCTCGCCGTCTGTACGAAGGGGAGCGGAGTAGATCTTGCGAGGACGCGTTTTCCGGAGTCGGTAACGGCGGCGTAGACTTCGTGCGATCCGTCGGGGAGTTCTTTGTCGAGCGTATAGGTCCACGAGCCGAACTCGTCCGCTTTGACGACGACCACAATCGGGTCGGAGTAGATGAAGAGTGTGAGGAAACTGTTCGCGGGCGCACGTCCCGAAAGCGTCATCGAAGAAATATGCCCTACGCCGCTTGCATCGGTGGACGTGGCATTTACCACGATCTCTGCGACGATGAGCGTCACCTCCGCCGCCTTGCCGCGCGTTCTCGGGTCCTCGAAAGCGGTCGGCACTGCACCCGCGGTCGTACTCGCGGTCGGATCGGTGCTCGCCAAGAGTTCCGCACCGTCGGGAGTCCCATCCTTGTCGGAATCGGCTTTGTTCGGATCGGTGCCGTAGAGATTCACCTCGTCAAAATCAACGATGCCGTCTTGGTCGGAGTCGGTAAATGCGCGCGCACCGCTTCGCTCCGCAAAATATAAGGTCACGGCCGTTCCCAAGGCCGCGTCGTCTGTCTCCGCGGTCGAGATGAAGGAGAGCGGCGTCTCCGCGAGCACTTGATTCGCAAAATCCGTGCAGGCGTTCGCGCCGGAACCACCCGGTTCGCAAAGGAGGGCACATTCTTCCGCACTTTTGCATACGGCAAGCGGAGCCGCTTCTTTTGCGATGGTGTCCGATTCAGGGTTTGTCGTTTCCGTCGGTGACGTTGTTTCGCTTATGGTCTCAAGATCGGTTGTCGTCGTTACGGGCACGGTTTCAGTTGTCGGTTCTTCCGGAGGAGGCGGGGGAGGAAGAAGCGGCGGAGTTTCCACGACGGGTGTGGATGTCGACTGGAGGGGGACGATGGGCACGCCGTTTGCGTCACAGAGGCTCGCGACGGTAAACGTGAACGCCGAGGACTGCCCGAGCACGAATCCCGATCTGGGTGAAAGCACTCCGCGGTAGGTGCCGTTCCCGAAGTATCCGCTTAACCCTTCTTCCTCGAAGCTTCCCGCCGCGTCGAATTTTCTGATGACGCTGTTGTCGTCGATCGCCACCTCGCCGCCGTCAACGGGGGAAATATCGAAATAGATATTCGTTTGCGGATCGGTCTCACAGTTGATCTCGTTTGAGATGCGCACCGAGACACTGACGCCGACTTGGGCGTTTGCCGGTACTCCTCTTGAAAAAAATGTCAAAAGGAACAGCACGACAAAACAGAGCACAAGCGCAGGCATGAGAGTGAGTGTACCCCGGATATTCATAGCATTCAGTATAGCAACGAGACCCGAGGAGCAGAAGTCGCGCTATCTCGGATAAAGATGTTGCGCGGCGGCCCGAGTTCAAAGACGCGGAATTTCAACGAGGGTTCGTTCTCTAAACTACGGCACAACCGAGCCGTACGGCTACTCTTGGGGTTGGCATTTTTTGAGTATTGTGGTGGCACTAGCGTACTCGGGCTACTCCAAGGTATACTATCCGCAATAAGCAGTTTTAATAATAAATAACTCTACATACATGGCGAAGTCGAATTCCGCGTTTATGAAACCGCTCACGGTGAGCGAGGACTTGGCGGCGGTCGTTGGTAAGGGCCCGATGCCCCGTTCGGAGGTGGTCAAGAAGCTCTGGGTATACATCAAAAAGGAGAATCTTCAGGATGCAAAGAACAGACGCAATATCAACGCTGACGCGAATTTGAAGAAGGTCTTCGGCGGAAAGGCGACCGTCAATATGTTCGAAATGACCAAGCTGGTCTCCAAGCACCTCTCGTAATCCCGCCCAACCCGCACTGAAAAGACCTTCTATTAGGTCTCATCATGTGTAGTCGTGCGAACGCAAAGCGCCAAGGACGATCTTGGCGCTTTGTTGTTATGCTATACTTAATTTGATGAAACATGAGCGTGGCGCCGTTCCGATAGTCATAGCCCTCCTTATCGCCTTTGGCGTCTTGGGGGTCGGAGGATTCGCTTACCAGAAGAACGTCGGCGGTGTGGCGGAAAAGCTCCAAGGTATATTTGCGCCCGAACCGCCTGACGAGCTCTTGGCCAAGGCGTTCGAGAATTTTTCCAAGACCACAGCGTTCCGTTTTTCCGGAGAAAGTTCCGGGCGAGTGGGGGACACCGGCGGACCCTCGGGCCTAAAGACTCCCCGCGCAGTCGCCTCCACTTCGGCGGAGGTCACGTTTGACGGAGCGGTCGATCTGGGAACGTCGGTATTCACCGGCACCTTCGCGTTCGATGTGAGGGGGGCAAAACCGTTTCGCCTTGCGGTCGAGGCGCGGAAGATCGCGAGCACGACCTACCTTCTCATCTCCGAGGCGCCGAAAGAGTTCGCCTACTTTTCCGGACAGTGGGTGTCGATCGATCTCGAGTCAACGGCAAAAAAATACGGCCAAGAGCGTGCGGCGGAGCGTGTTTCCGCGGCGGATATGAAACGCGTGCGTGAATTCTTTGCGAAAGCGCGGGAATACAAAGTCTTCAAAACGGTAGAGGAATTCCCCGAAGAAGAGGTGGGCGGTGTCGTCACGCGGCACATCCGGTTCACTTTTGACAAACCGGCCCTCGAGAAACTCATTCGTGAGTTCAGCGCGGAGCCGTTTGATGCGGACGAAGAGGCGGCGCTTCGGCATTCGCTCGCAAGGATCGACTTTTCCGTGAATGATGTGTGGGTGGGGAAGCGTGACCGTATGCCGTACCGGTTTACGGTGAGGTACATGGAGAAGTGGGCGGCACCGGACTCCCCGCCGACCGAACCTTTTTCGTTCGATGTTTTCTTCAGCGACTTCAACCGGCCGGTCGAGGTCGAGGTCCCGCCTTCCGCAAAGACCCTTGAGGAAGTGCTACAGGCGGCAATGACAAAGATGTTTCCGGGTGCGACCGTGAACGTCAAAAAGAAGTCGTAGGTTGAAGGCGCCATGCAACCCCGCTTCGTATTGTGGTAACATAAAAGAGGTGGACATTGGTCACGTGAAAGGACACTTATGAACCGAAAAACCTACTGCACATTGACGGGATGCATCTTTCTTGTGGTCGCCCTTCTCCATGTCGCGCGCATTTTTTCGGACTGGGAGGCCGTGATCGGCGGATGGACGTTGCCTATGTGGTTGAGCGTTGTCGCCGTTCCTGTTGCCGGCTTTCTTGCTTACGTCGGTTTCGCTTGCGCAAAGGACGGGGCGCAATAATAGCGTTTTTTGATGTCCGCAAAACTTGCCATCATCGCCTGCGTTCCCCTGCTTGTTCTGGCAGTTGTTGCGGGCGTTTTTCTTTATTCCTGCGAGGACGACTGGTGTTTCGTCATGGAGTGGCAGAAAGTGAAAGCGGCCGACAGCTTCGAGCGCTGTCTCTCCCTCGGGTTTCCGGTCGCGGAATCGTCTCCGCGTCAATGCAAAGCGGGGAGTCGGTCCTTCACTGAAATCCTTGAGACGCCGGAGAACGAGTCGTCTTTGCCCGCGGTCTCCTCGGACGGCCGCATTCGCATCGACCTACCCGCGCAAAATGCTTTAATCGAAAGCCCCCTTCGCGTTTCAGGAGAGGCGAAGGGGAGTTGGTATTTTGAAGGGACCTTTCCCGTTCGTCTTCTCGACGCGAACGGAAGTGTGCTCGCCGCCTTTCCCGTGGCGGCAAAGGGCGAATGGATGACGCCGGAGTTTGTTCCTTTTGAGGGAGAACTAAAATTTGCCACACCGAAAACGAAGACGGGAATTCTGGTGTTGTCAAAAGATAATCCTTCCGGACTTGCTGAACACGATGCTTTCGTTTCGATCCCGCTCCGTTTTGCCGTCTATCAGGGCGCAAAGGGACCCCTCCGCACCATCCTACTTTACTATTACAAAGAGGCGAACGATCTCGACGCGTCGGGAAAACCCGCTTGTACATCGCGCGGGCTCTTTCCGGTCGAGCGAACGATCGCGCTCTCGAAGACGCCCATCACGGACACGGTGAAGCTCTTCCTTGCAGGCATGCTTACTCCGGAGGAAGAAAAGAGCGGTATCACCACGGAGTATCCTCTTCCGGAGTTTACGTTTCGATCCGCGTCGCTTACGCGGGGCACGCTCACACTTCAATTTGACGACCCGCTTAACCGAACGCAAGGCGGGGCGTGCCGGAGTACGATCCTCAAGTCCCAGATCGAGACAACAGCGAGACAGTTCTCGGGCGTGAAGGATGTCGTTTTTGTCCCCGAGCATCTTTTTCAGCCTTAACAGCACACGACCGTTTCGTAACGGGTGAGCTCGTCTTTTATGCCGCAAAGAAAAAAAAGAATATTCGCAGTGGTCATCGTGACAGCCCTCCTCCTTGCTTCTTGGTTCGGCGGGAAGTACTTTGCCCTGTTTGACGCAAGGCTCGCTCCCGGCGCCGTACGAAATCTTTTTTTCGGCACACCGGTGTCACCTGCGGATGTGTTATACGAGGTCGAAGAGGTCGTCTCGGGTCTTCTGGTACCGTGGTCGATCGTTTGGACGAGCCCCGACCGGATGCTCATTGCCGAGCGACCAGGACGCCTGCGCGTATTTGTCGGAGGAAAACTCCTCGACCGACCGCTGGTCACGTTCCATGACGTTTCGCGCGGAGGGGAAGAGGGACTTATGGGCGTTGCCGTCGATCCGGAATATAGCGCGAACGGTTATTTATATGCATGTTATGCGTACACAAGGGAAAGAGAGAACGGAAAAGAAGAGATCGTCGACCGCCTCGTACGCCTCCATGACGACGGCACCAAGGCCACGGTCGACCGCGTCCTCATCGACCACATTCCTGCGGCAGAATTCCATGCGGGGTGCCGCGTTGCGTTCGGTCCCGACGGGAAACTCTACGTGACGACCGGCGATGCTACGGAAGGAAAGTTGGCACAACGACTCGACTCGCTCGCGGGGAAGATCCTTCGGCTCAACTCCGACGGATCTCGCCCGTCGGACAATCCTTTTCCCGACTCTCTGGTATGGAGTCTCGGTCACCGCAATCCGCAGGGCATCGCGTGGCACCCGAAGACCGGCGTTATGTACGAAACGGAGCACGGTCCGTCGTTGGTTGACGGTCCCGCCGGAGGCGACGAGGTGAATGTAATCGTCGCAGGCGCGAATTACGGTTGGCCGCTCGTTTCACACGAAAAGACGCGCGACGGGACCGTGGCACCAATCACGCTCTTCACCCCTGCCGAGGCACCGGCGTCGGCGGTGATCTATGGCGGCAGTTTGCTCCCGCAATTTTTCGGCAATCTCTTTTTCGGCGCACTCAAAGGGGAGGGACTCGTAAGGATAGTGATTGACGATGACGATCCGGAGAAAGTCATGCGTATCGAGAAATTAGACAATGTACGATTCGGGCGGATACGTGACGTTGCACAGGGACCCGACGGCGCTATCTATTTTTCCACGAGCAACCGTGGCGGGAGAGGTGAACCGACTGGTGCCGACGACCGGATCTTCCGCATCGTTCCGAAGAAATAACCCCGCATCGTGCGGGGAACGGTTATGCTATGCTGAACATATGGGACAGGGGAACATGGAGATATTTGGACCGGAAAAAAGGGATAACATCCGCTATGCCGTTCTTGCGGCGAGCATCCTTTTGGCCTTTCTTTCGCTCGGTTATCGCGGCTATCATCTGGAAAATGAGCGGGTGCGACTCGAGGGGGAACGTGCGCGCCTAGAGCATGAGCGGGCACAGTTGATGCAAGATCTGGAATGGACACGGCAGGATTTCGCCTCCACGACGGGCCGCCTTCTCTTGGACATCGAGCGCCTCGACCGGCTGTTCTGGTCGACCGCTAACGAGCGTGACAATCTGGAAGAGAATCTCCGTACCCAGCAGGACGTCATCGACACGATGCAACGCGACGTTGTGTCTGCACTCGGCGACGTTGGTGTTTTACAGAAATTGAGTACGACCGATCGCGAATTACTGGCAAAATATTCACGAGTCTACTTCCTCAATGAGAATTATGCGCCGCGGGCGCTTGCGGCTATTCCATCGTATTATCTCAACGAGCCGGAGAAGGAGCAAAAGATCCTTCTTGATGTACTGCCGTTCTTGCACAGACTGTTAGACGACGCGAACGCAAGCTCAACCGGTGTCGATCTGCGCATCGTCTCCGCCTATCGTTCGTTCGGAACGCAGAGCACGCTCAAGTCGACGTACAAAATGGTCTACGGGAGCCGGAGTGCGAATACGTTCTCGGCCGATCAGGGATATTCGGAGCACCAGCTGGGGAGCACGATTGATTTCACCACGACGGCGCTCGGAGCAAAGTTCGAAAGTATTGAAACGACGCCCGCTTACCAGTGGCTTCGCGATAATGCATATCGATACGGTTTCATCCTCTCGTATCCGAAATCGAATACGTATTACATCTTCGAGCCGTGGCACTGGCGTTTCGTGGGGAAGTCGCTCGCCGCGTCGCTTCACGAGAGCGGAAAGAATTTTTACGATCTGCCCCAACGGGAGATCGATACCTACCTCGTGTCGCTTTTTGACGAATAACACAGGGCGTCCGCGGGTCTTGTGTGTTTGCATCCCGACTTTGCGGCTCTATCTGACCGGTACCCCGAATTTTGCACACTCTCTTCTACGTAATTATCCGCATAATTAGTAGAATAGGGTATGAAAAAACATCGCGTTGCCCCTGAAGTGAAGGCGCAGATTATCAGCCGTATTAAAAATGACGGTGTCTCCGTCAGTCAAGCCGCAGCAGATCACGGCGTCTCCACGGGGAGCATCTACGCCTGGCTCGGGAAGAAAGCGGACGGCGGTCCTTCCGTCCTTGAGATTGCGAAGCTTCGCAAGGAGAATGCCATCCTTCTCCAACTCGTCGGGGAAATCACCCTCAAGCTCTCCGAGTCCCAAAAAAAGAAATGATCAAGGAAAGCAAGACATCGAAGACGGTGCTTGCACAAGAGTTGGGCGTCTCACGGAGCAGTCTGTATTATCGCCCCAAACTCCCCGAACGAGATTGGGCACTGAAGGTGCGGATTGAGGAAATACTGCGAGAACACCCCGCCTATGGGCACAAGCGGCTTGCCCTTGCGCTCCATCTCAACAAGAAACGCATCCTCCGCGTGATGCATCTCTTTGGGCTCAAACCGTACCGAAGGAGAGGCAAGAAGTATCATAAACCCAAGGAGAAGTGGGGTATCTATCCGAATCTTCTTCTTGCGTACCATCCGGAGCATGAGCACCACATCTGGGTGGCCGACTTCACCCACGTTGCGTTCCAAGGAAAGTGGGTCTATCTCGCCACGGTCATGGACCTCTTCACGCGAACAATCGTCGGCTTCAGCGTGCTCACCAACCACTCAAAGGCATTGGTGATCGGCGCACTCCTCTCCGCGCTCAATCATGCACCACGACCGGTCATTTTTCACTCGGATAACGGGAGCGAGTATGATGCGGAGGATTTTCTTGTCATCCTTCGATCGCTCGGCACGCTTGTTTCACGATCTGCACCCGGTTGTCCGTGGGAAAACGGATATCAGGAATCGTTCTACGGGAAGTTTAAAGTTGATCTCGGTGATTCGGACCGATTTGCGACGTTAGGCGAGCTCGTATACGAGATCTATCACACGATCTATGTCTACAACAACTCGCGCATTCACACGGCGCTCAAAATGTCACCTCGAGAATTTGCCCAAAAGCATAAAGTCGCTACAATAAAAGAGTTAGAGGATGGTGTGCAATGAAATGGGTACCTTACACTCCGTTGATTCAGCATACTGGAGTCAATTACACATAACCCAATAGGAGACATGAAAAGACTACGAAGAAAAATCGGAGATGTGTTTGTTGCATCATTAAATGAGGGAAAGAAATATTTCCAGTATCTTGTAAGTGACAACACCCAGCTTGGGGGAGATGTAATTCGTGTCTTCAAAAAGAAGTATAGTGCAGATGAAAATCCTGAACTAGAAGATGTAGTCAATGGTGAAGTCGATTTTCATACCCATGTTTTCTTGAATGTAGGGAATAAAGAGGGTGCGTGGGAGAAAAGAGGCAATGTTCCTTTCGGCGGTCAGGTCAATGTTATATTTCGCAGTGACAGCTATATGGGAAGCAAGGAAGAGATTCTCGGAGGTGAGTTCAAGCGCACCTTTGCTGAAGCAGAAGAAAGAAAAAAATCCGCCAATTGGTGTGTATGGCGACCAAATGAACCCATGCAGTTTGTTGGTAGACTTGAAGGTGAAAATACGAATTCCGAATCGGGAGGTGTCCTCCCACCGTATGCTGTTCTTGAACGCATGGAAACTGGAAGATATCCTGGAAAATGGGGCCAGGAACAATAATCCCCCCACAAACTAACCCCATGCTCCGCGCCGCAGAAAAATCGAGGTCAAGCCCCCTGTTCACCTTGAATAATATCCGGTAGAGCTTGCGCCTTGTTTCCGCAACGCAGTCGCTCTTTTGGTTCTGATTTTGTACGGGGAACTGCCGCACCTCGCTAGGGAGCATTTCTTTCCACTCCACAACGACCGCGCTGGCAACGATCTCCTCGATCTTGTAGTCCCGCAGTTTCTCGTAAGGAGAACGCGTATCGAGATTTGCCCCGAGGTTCTGCGGCGGGTTCTTCTTGAAGAATGTAAGGAAGTTGAAGAAGCTCATAGCTTTATTATACCACAAAACTACAAGTCCCGTGGCTCACTTCTCCACCAGTCGGTATGATCAACGTACCATTTACAAACATGATATAGGCCGATAAGCCACAATGCCAGATTGAGTATCCAGAACAATTCCCAAAGTAATTCCGCATCGAAAAGCACATATCCTGCGCCTACAAAAACAAGACCGAAGAAAAGTATGTCTATCAAGTTTTCTTTCATGTTTATTCTGCTAGTTTTTTTAATAATTCCGTTGCCTGTCTCGTCCCTGGAACACCAGAGATCAAACCCGCCGCCTCGCCAAGATTGACCCATCCCTTCATCTGCGATGTCTCACTCTTTGCTCCGACACCCTGTAGTCCGCGCCCCATACTATCAATCCAACTCAATGAGGGCATGGGCATCGAGTCGTAAATAATAGTTCCGGCAATGATTCCAACGAACGGTACCGATGTCAACGTGCTTTTCGCTACCGCCATCGTGTATTCGTCTCTGTACTCCGTGTCGCTCCCTGTCAAGAACGCAACGAGTTCCTTTGATGCCCTACGCAATCCTTCTTCTGAAAGCGATGCCATGAGGAGCCAAAAGAGGATAAAGAATAGACTTGTCCCACAATAAGAAATATGAGAGAATGGGTGCATTAGCACTTTATGTTTTCTCGTATGGATATAGACAAAATACTCA
>MHLS01000020.1 GCA_001819095.1 Candidatus Lloydbacteria bacterium RIFCSPLOWO2_02_FULL_54_12 | reverse complement strand
CAAAAGTCTGCACTCTTACGTTTGACGACGTTGCTCCGCAACTTACCGTCATCAATCATGTGGTGAATGATAATGGGGGTACGTCTGCGGCATCGGACTTCACAATGAATGTGATCGGCACGAACGTTTCTGCGACCTCCTTCCACGGAGATGAAACTGGTACGGTCGTGACGCTTAATGCCGGATCCTATGACGTGAATGAAAACATCTTGTTTGGTTACACCATATTGTCTAGTGAAGGATGCTCTGGTTCGATGCGAGTCGGCGAGACAAGAACTTGCATGATTACCAACGATGATATTCCTCCTGCACTAACTCTTATAAAAAATCTTATTAACGATAATGGCGGCACGGCAACAAGCACGGATTGGACGCTTTCGGCCACTGGTCCGACGTCAATCTCTGGTGCAGGCGGAGTAACAAGTGAGACTAGTAATACTTTCAGAGCTGGGACGTATGCGCTTTCTGAGTCAGAAGGCGCACCTAACTATACCGCGAGTCCATGGTCGTGCGTCGGAGATGTTACAAATATGAGTAGCAATATAACAATAGGTATTGGACAAAATTCGACTTGTACCATAACGAATGACGATAATCCGTAAGTGATAAATTCTTATCTACCCCGTCTGCCTACGGATGGAGTGGTTAATTGTGTTTATCCGATTTTGCCAACTGAAATTCAATAAAATGAGAGCCACCAATCATTTTTTGAAAGAACACAATATTGGACTGCAGATTATGCTGGTAGCAATCGCAGTGGTTTTTTTGTGTTTCAATATCGCACGCCCGCTCGTTGATTACGACGAAGCAACTTATGCGAAAGTGGTCGTTGATACTTTGAGAAGCGGTGACCTATGGACTTTTACCCTGTCGGGTCATGGTTGGTTTGAAAAACCACCGATGTATTTTTGGTTGGCGATGGGTAGCATCAAGCTCTTTGGAGTACACGAATTTGCGTTTCGACTCCCTTCGATTATTGCCTCGATATTCTGTCTCTGGCTAGTGTTCTTAATAATAAAGGAACTCACCCAAGACCCAGTGGCACCCATTGTCGCTTTTCTCGTTTTGTTGTTTTCTCCCCCATTTTTTGTTTTTTTGTCGGAGATGCGAATGGATTCGGGGGTCATATTGGGTATATTGGCCGCACTTCTCTTTTTCCTCAAAGGATGGCCCAAAAACAAATTCTTATTCTGGGTTTTTCCTGCTATTGCGTTCGGCTTTATGTTTAAAAGCGTTATTGTTTTTTTGATTTTCCCGATTGTTCTTATTTACAGTTTTTTCTATAAGCAATGGGTGTGGCTGAGCAGTAAGTATCTTTGGAGAGGATTTTTATTATCTGCCATTCTGCTCGCACCCTGGCACGTTGCTCAAACGTTGAGATTTGGTTGGAGTTTTTGGAATGACTACTTTGTATACCAGGTTTTTCACAGATCGGTGTCCACGCTCACCGGCACAAACAATTATTACGATTATATAAGAATTTTGTGGCTCTATTATAGTCCATGGCTTTGGTTGTTGATGATGCTTCTCGTTCTTTTTTTGGGGCTCGCGCTATCAAAAAAGTGGAGATCGAAGATTCCTTGGAGGCAACTTGCCGCACCCTCACTGACAGCTCTACTGATTCTGGCGTCTTTTACATTGCTTAAAACTCATTTATCGACTTACATTTTGCCCGCCTTTCCGTTTTTAGCAATGTTTATCGCCCTCTCCTTTTGTTATTTTTCATCAGTTTTACGTAGGTACGCGCATCTACTTTTCTTCGCCATACTTATTTTAGTCGTTGTTGGCGTGTTTCAAAGTTTTGCGGCAATTTCAATCGTGACGCAACCTTATGTTGGAGAAGAAAAAGAAATAGGAGGAATATATAAAAGTAATGTTATTGATCAAAAAATTCCTCTGTATTCTTTAGATTGGCCTAGTCTGGAGACATTAAGTTACTATGGCGACACCAGTCTGGAGTATCTTAATCCGATAGCAGTTAGTGGAAAAGAGTTGAAAGCTCCTTTTTACCTTACCACTAACGTTTTAGCGGCAACCTATTTCTTAAATAATCAGGGTATTCCCGTTGGGATGTATGACCATCTCAGGGTCTTGTACGTCGGTCGATTTTTGGTTCTGATCTATTCTGATAAGGATTTGCAGATGCCGGTATTTAGTCACCAATAGTTGTGGTTGAAATTTATACCCCCCACTTATGTCCATTGAGAGATGCATTGCCATGCTACTCCCCAGCGCGAAGCACCCGTTCTTTCTTGGCACGCAATTCCACCCCGAGTTCACGGCGCGGCCGCTCGAGTCGCATCCGCTTTTTGATGCGTTCATAAAGGCAGCATCGAAAGGAAAACGATCCGGCAGAGATGGACGCAGGTAACAAGTACGGGCATACTGTTTTGATGGCCGTTGATGAAACACAGAGCGACGAATCGCTTGCTGCGGATTCAGCAGACGGAAGTGAAAAAGCACTCGAGTTACTGATGCCGCGAAGTTAAATCCCATCGACGCGTTGCGTTATGAGTAGAACTGGGCACGAGCGTACAAGGTCGAACCCTGAAGAATCATTTCCTAAGGTTCGACCTTGTACTCCCCACTTAAATTTATATTAAAAAGTTAAAATAATGCACATGAAAAAACAAAAAATATTCATTGCGGTCGTGCTTGCGGTCGTAGTCTCCGGCGGAGTCGGATTTTACGGAGGAATGAAATATCAGTCGGGCAAAGCGCCCGCCGCATCACTCGACCAGCAGGCGCGTTTCGTGGGGAGCGGGACATCGTTCGGTGGAGCGACCGGTGCCACGCGCGGGATACGAACTGTCGGAGGAGGGCTCACGACGGGGGAGGTGCTCGCCAAGGACGACAAGAGTCTGACGATTAAACTGCGCGACGGTGGATCGAAGATCATATTCTTTACCCCCGAAACACCGGTCACGCAAACAACGTCGGCGTCCAGGGAGGAGGTGGCGGTGGGTAAGACGGTGACGGTTGTAGGCATCGCAAATCCGGACGGTAGCGTTACGGCATCGTCGATTCAACTCTCCCCGGAGTTCCTTCGCGGGTCGGTGCGACAGTAAAGATGTAGCCCAAATACAAGGCGGATTTCACATCCCGTTCCCCCTCAATGTATCTGTACGGCAAAGTGTGTTATAATTCGGAGCATAGTAGTCTAATAATTTTGCTATATGAAAACGTTAATAATTGGCGGAGTGTTGATGTTCGCCTTGGCGACATCCGCATTCGCGGCCATTGAGGTCAAGACCGAGGTTGAGGTAGAAGTCGGGAAGACTATGCCGGTCCCTATGCTGACGAACGAGAAGGGCGAAGTGAAAATGAACTCTGACGGCACCATGATGGGGAAGTCGGACGACGACATGATGGAGGACGGGATGATGGATGACGACGACGACGGAGATGAGGCGGGGGACGAGAAGGGATTGGACCGCGCCGATATGATGGCGGACGATCACGCGATGTTCGGACTTGAGACGGCGAGGATGCACGTCGATGTAGACGAGCTTCTGGAGGAAGAAAGCGAGCCGGGACACGGCGGCGGAGAAGCCGAGGTCGATCATCCGAGCATGGTGCACTCACAGGCGGACTTCGAGCATTTTGTCGCACACAAGGCGAAGAACGACGAAGACATCAAGGAGGTCGAAGTGAAGGACGGAAAGATCAAGGTCTCCTATCGCATGCCGGCGAAGTTCCTGGGCTTTATGGGCACTTCGATGAATGTCCGTGCACGAGCCGACGGAGAAGGGAATGTCGATGTGAGTTACCCTTGGTACCACATCTTCATGAAGAAGAATGTTTCAAGCGCGTCGCTTCAGGCCGACATTGCCCGCGCACTTGCCGCACAGCGCAAGGGCGTGAAAGAGGGTGTCGCGACGACGACGATCGAAGCCGAAGTTGAGGCCGCCTTTGACGCGCCGAACCTCTTCGAGATCATCGCCGACATCCTTCACGGCGCATCGCGCGGTGCACAAGCAAAGGCAGAAGCGGAAGCGACAGCAGAATAATATTCCGCACGTTTTACAAAAAGTCCGCCCCCAAGCGGATTTTTTGCTTTCCGCTTGGTTGTCCCCCCCCAAAGATGGCTAAAGGTCTTTCCTTGGCTTTGAAAGGTGAGGCGTGGGTAGGGACCCGCGCCGCAAGACCTTTTGAGCAATTTTCTGAAATTGCCAAAAGGTGTACAGTCCATGTAATGGAAGACCTTGAAGAAGTTGGCCATCTTTGGAAAGGAGGTGCGCTTGTTTTCGACAAACTGCAACAAAACCGTTAGGCTAGGCGGACAATGACCCAAGACTCCGCGCTCGCCATTATGAAGACCGGTGCGAACGTCTTTTTGACCGGAGAGCCCGGTTCGGGGAAGACGCACACCGTGAATGCGTACGTCCGCTACCTCCGCGAGCACGACATCGAACCCTCCATCACCGCCTCGACGGGAATCGCCGCGACGCATGTGGGCGGGATGACCATCCACTCATGGGGCGGTATCGGCATCCGGCGGCTCGTCACCGAAGAGGACCTCGACCAACTGGGGACGATTGAGCCTTTGGTGCGGCGCATGAGTAAGGCGAAAGTGCTCGTCATCGACGAGATCTCGATGTTGGACGGAAGCATCCTGGCCATGGTCGAGCGGGTGACGCGTGCCCTGCGTCGGAGCGAAGAGCCTTTCGGCGGTCTTCAGGTGATCTTCGTCGGTGACTTTTTCCAGCTTCCGCCCGTTCCCGAGCGAGGGACACCTTCGCAATTTTGCTTCGACTCGCTCGCATGGAAGAGCGCGAACCCGCTCGTCTGTTATCTCTCCGAACAGCATCGTCAGGAGGACACGGCGTTCCTCTCGACCCTAACCGCCATCCGCCGCGGCGAACTCGAGGACCACGTCTTCGAATACTTAGGCGAACGCCATGTCAAAGTCGGGGCGCACCCTGCCGACATCCCCGAACTTCACACGCACAACGTCGATGTCGACACCAAGAATAAGAAAGAACTCGAGAAGATCGCCGGCGAGGAGAGATTATTTCTCATGGAGACGAAAGGCCAGAAGTCGCGCGTTGAGCAACTGATCAAAGGGTGCCTCTCTCCTCAAGAACTCATCTTGAAGAAAGGCGCCGCGGTCATGTTCACCAAGAACAATTTCGAGGCGGGGTATGTGAACGGGACCTTGGGTCGGGTGTCGGGCTTTGATCCGGACACGGGATTCCCCGAGGTGACGACGCCGAAGGGGGAGGTCTTCATCGCAACGCCTGCGGAGTGGTCGGTCATGGACAACGGCAAAGTACTGGCGACAATCACCCAGATCCCGCTCCGTCTTGCGTGGGCGATCACGGTCCATAAGTCGCAGGGCATGTCGCTTGATGCCGCGGTGATGGATCTCTCGCGTGCGTTCGAATACGGACAGGGGTACGTCGCGCTCTCCCGCGTGCGCACGTTTGTGGGGCTCCATATTTTGGGCATCAATCAGCGCGCATTCGAGGTGCACCCGCTCGTTTTGGCGAATGACCGCGCGTTCCGAGACCGGTCGGCGGAGGCCGATCATGCTTTTGCGATCATGCCGAAGGGGGAGTTGGACACGCTTCACCGGAATTTCCTTATTGCGATGGGCGGGCGCGTTGAAAAGAAGAAGCCGAAGAAGCACAGAGCGGTGCGCCGAGCCGACACCGGCGCGAAGAATGAAAAAACATTTTTCTACGATACCCTTCGCGCGTCGCATGCGAAGGCCTATCTCCCGTGGGATAAGGGGCAAGAAGTAGAACTCACGAAACTTTTCCAGGACGGGGTAAAGATAAAAACGATAGCCGAAAAAATGGGCCGCCAGACGGGAGGCATCCGCTCCCGCCTCAAAAAACTCGGGTTGATTAACGATGGATAAAAATGGCGTTTTGGACACACGGTAAAAGCCACCGCAAGCTATAACTACCGTAGTTTAACCGACCGACAAAACTATGGTAGTTTGTATTTTGGGAAGTTTCCGGCGAAATCAGAGGCGAAAAAGAGTCTTCAGGTGGAGTTCATTGTCGAGATGGGTCGCCTCGACAAAGCGCACATATTTTCTTGCACCGTAGAATTCAAGAATGAATTCGATCTCTTTACTGCATTCGTACGGATGTACAAAAACCGACTTTTGGTATTGATAGAACTCCAGCTCCTTAAGATGGAAATGCAGTGTTCGCCGGAGTCTCTTCAGCCGCTCGGGAACGTCGAACATGACGATCCGCCACTTTTTGTCCCATTGCGACGGTTTCTTGATCCGAAGTTTCTCGAGGTTGTAGCGGAGTGCCATTTGTTTCCCTTCGGATGAAAGGATGAGTTCGGTCGTTCCGTCGCGATGTTCAACTGCCTTGATGAGTCGCGATCTGTAGAGCATTTTCAGGGACCGTTGCAGTTGGCGACGCTCTATGTTGCGCCACTCTTTTCCAACTTCCTTTGCGACACGGAAATATTGCTTCGGCGACCCGGAGAGCCCCAACGCCAATCCCCCAAAGAGCCACTCGTGTCCGGTTAAATTCCGGTAGATATAGAAATGGCCCGTCTGTTGAGCGATAATAGTTGTGTCAAGCA
>MHLS01000019.1:26283-31898 GCA_001819095.1 Candidatus Lloydbacteria bacterium RIFCSPLOWO2_02_FULL_54_12 | reverse complement strand
ACTGGAGTCGGCGATCCGTATCTGTGCCGGAGCGGTCATCGGAGGGGACCCGACCATGTTCGCACCACCGCCTGTTGTCGGCGGGACGGTCCCGCCTGCAGATACCGTTTTTCCGTCCGGTCTCTGGACCGACGCCCTCCCGCTTCCTATCCAGACCTGTCTTCGGGATAAATTCCCGGACCGATATGCGCAGATAGGTTTTGCGTCGCCGACGGAGGATGTCGAGATCGCGTTGCGCGCGTGTTATACGGAGGTCTCCGGCGGTAACATCCAGGTCGTTCCATTTTATCCTCCACCCACAATGCCACCACCTCCCGACACGACGCAAATACAAAGCAGGAATGTCCCACTTACGGAGCAACTCCTCGGCGCTGTTTTCGTGCCCTTCGCCGCCTTACGGCACATCTTTCAATAAGGGGGTGCACTTGCTGTTGAAAAACTACCCCCGCTTTATATAATGAATGCTATGGGTAGCGCAAAACAACGAAAGGCGGCAAAGGAGAACATCAAGAAGGCACAGAGAGCGTGGAAGGGCATGTCGCACCGCGCACACGCGCTTGCCCAGCCGGAAGGTCGCGCGCGAAAGAAGCCGGGCCTCGGCGGGAGGGGGTTGTTCTACCACATTGAGGTGCGTCCCAAGAGCGAGTTCGTTTCCTTTAGGAATCAGGATGTCGGCGGAAAAGGCGGACTGGAGCGGCTCGCGGGAAGGCGCCGGAGCGGTAGTTGGGATACCGTGTCATGGTTGGTCGGAAAAAACTTGGCGCACGTAGAACGGAATGGCCAGCTCACCATTGACGACCCGAAAGCGCGGACGATGTTAAAGCAGATCCACGGAAATATCTTTCACAAAAAGGGCGATATCTTTCGTACACATCCGCGTAATGTTCCCGAAAAAGACAAGCCGACTTTGGCGATGCGTCGTGCCGAGCGCGAGAACATCAAAAAAGCGCAGGCGGCATGGAGAAAGAAAAAAGGCTAATGTTCGCGTCTATGAAAAGATATCTTGTCACTTTGTGTGCGCTCGGTATGATGGGTTTCGGCGGTGTCGCCTCCGCGGAAACGCTCTATCCGCTTCCCGTTTCCGACGGACACAAGGGCGAGAAACCGTCGATTGCCTATCATATCGAGTATCTAAGCCCGCTCGGGGTGACCACGGCGGGTCCGACGGGGATCACCTACGCGCCCTACGGTTACTACCCGACGTTCGAGCCGACCGTGCTTCCGGCGCGTTACTTCCGTACCTACCCGCTCTACTTTGGCGGGGAATCGTTCGCGTTCGTCGTTCACCTTGAGAACACCGGCAAACGCACCTACCGCAATCTCCTCGTTATTACTGCGCAAGAGTTTCTAAACACCGAGGGCGGCGCGGGGGTGCCTTTCCCCGGCGAGGCGGCGCACAACTGGTCGGTTCCCAAGCTTGGTCCAGGAGAAAGCATTGCACTCTCCGGCGCGATGACGCTTCCCGCCTTCGGCTCATCCGGTATCGACCAGACGCATCTCCAGATACTCCATTGGGAGAACGACGAGACGGAGCTTGAGGATGTGGGAAAAGGAAGAGTGCTGCTCGACGATCCGCAGGCGGGACTCTGGTGTCCACTCTGACGGCGGCACTCTTGTCGGGGGTGGCGGAGAGAAAGCGTCGTGGGGTATAATGCGCCACATACTTTTATTGGTTCTAACGCGTATGCAAATTATGGAACATCACGGGGAAGCACAGCATGAGGGATCACATAAGCCAAAGCAGGTCACATTGAGATTTAGCAAAAGGACGCTCACGGCCATCGTCATCGTTCTTTTCCTTGGTGCTTTGGGGTATTTCGGGAGAGGACTCTTTGTGGCTGCCGTTGTCGACGGTACACCGATCTCGAGGGTCGCGGTGATTCGGGAGCTCGAAAGCATCTCGGGAAAACAAGCGCTCGACTCGCTCGTCGCACAGCGGTTGATCAAGGCGGAAGCATTGCGGAAGGGTATCACCGTGACCGACAAAGAGGTGGAGGAAGAGATCGCGAAGATCGGGATCCAGATGAGCATGCAAGGCAGTTCGCTCGAAGCTGCGCTTGCCGCACAGGGCATGACCGAAGAGACGCTCAAGAAACAGCTCTATGTCCAGAAACTCTTGGAGAAGCTTGTGGCCGGAACGATCGAGGTGACGGATGAGGAGGTTGCGCAGTACATCAAGAACAACAAGATTGTCGTTCCCCCGGGTCAGGAAGAACAACAGGGTGCATTCATCAAAGACCAGCTGACACAGCAGAAGTCGAATGCCGCAAAAACGGAGTTCGTGAACGAATTGCGCGCGAAGGCGAAGATCGTCACCGTTGTCGAGTACTAGGTCGGCAAGGACGAAAAAAGAAAACACCCGCCTCAGGCGGATGTTTTTTGTCGCACATGCTCAAACGCTGAATCCGCCGTTGACGCCTATCGTTGCTCCCGTGATGTAACTCGCGTCGTCGCTTGCAAGGAATGCGTAGACGGCGGCGATCTCTTCGGGTTTCGCGTAGCGGCCAAGCGGGATCTTCTTCAGGAACCGCTCCTTGATGTCCTCCGGTATACCGAGGACCATTTGTGTTTCCGTGAATCCCGGCGCAACGGCGTTGGCGCGGATGCCGTACCTTCCGAACTCCCTTGCCCAGGTCTGGGTCATTGATTCGACGGCGGCTTTTGAAGCGGCATAGTTCGTCTGGCCGACGTTTCCCCCTGCGACGACGGATGAAGCGCTCAAGATGACGCCGGACTTTTGCGCGATCATGGAGGGTACGACTGCCTGGGTCATCCGCTTCACACCGCGAAAATTCACGTCGATCACCGCGTCGAAGTCTTCGTCGGACATTTTCGTCAGGAGGTTGTCTCGGATGATCCCGGCGTTATTGACGAGGACATTCACCCGTCCGAACATTCGGAGGACCGCCTCCATGAGCTCGGCGATACTTTTGGGGTCCGTCACGTTGAGCGGATGGGAGTAGACGACCTTCGTGGTTGTCCCGTCCGATGTTGCGAAGGACGGATTGAGGATGCTCGTGTCGCCAATAATGACCACCGCACCCTCGTTGCTAAAACGTTCTGCAATCGCACGCCCGATGCCTTGCGCGCCGCCGGTTATGATCGCGGTCTTTCCGTAGAGTCTCATATTTCCTCTCTTTCAAGAACCGTACGTTACCGTGTTCAATCTACGGTGGAGGACGGTTTTGCGCAAGAAGGGGGGGGGTTGCGTGGCCGCCCACCCTTCTCTGTGTTAGGATATTCCATATGCCAAAAGAAGGCGGATATGCGTCAATGAGGGGCGACGAAGCGGCGTGGAGGGGCGAAACGGGTGAACTTCCTCCTATCGCGGAACCGGGGAGCGAGGTGCTCCAAGTGAATTACCGTCTTCCCAACCAAAAGGATCCGTTCGAAAAGGTCGACTCCGGCCCGATCGATCAGAGCATTGTGGAAGGCGCGCTCGATATATCAAACTTTGACCGTGCGCCCGTCCGTCCGGCGGAACAGGAAGAAGTACACGACCTCGGCGTTGTGCTTGATTTTTCCGAATTTAAAGCAAAAAAAGAGGCGGACGATATCTCCGCGAGCATCAAGGAAGCGCTCGCGCGCTTTCAAGGTGCGACGACTGACGAAGAAAAACAGAGTGCCTTTATCGACATCAGGCGCATGCGCGGCGACAACGACCAAAGGTTGGCGGCGTGACCACCCGACGTATCGCCGATATTTTCTCCCGACAGTACGGCGTACAGGTGCTTGTTAGGTCTCCGAAACGCGAAGCCGTGCCGGACAGTAGAACTCTCCAAAAAGAGCCGCAGTTGACGACCTCGGAACAACGTATTAATGTTGGTTCAGAGAGATTTTTGACGTCACGCAGACTTGGAGAAGAACATGGGGGCACCCGAGGAGTTTGAAAGTGCCCTCATGAGGCACTTTAAGGAACGGCGTTTCAACGAATTTTTGCGAACGATCGCACGCACGCCGCATTATTTGCCGGAGCGCCACACGAAAGGGCGCGCCGTCATTTTTCACGGCTATAGCGGCCATTCCGAACAGCCGCCGATCCAGCATTTGGTGCAGGTCCTGAAGCGCAAAGAGCACTTCAGTATCTCCACGTGCGACTTCCCGCACCACGGACTGTCCAATCATCCGGACAAAGAAGCGAACCTCGGGAAGATCGTATCGTTCCGTCAGTGGGTCTTTACGGTCTACGTGATGACCTACAAGACGCTGATGCTTCGCTCGAAAGAGCCGCTTGGCGTGTTTCTCATCGGCTACAGTGCCGGTGCGCTTGCGATATTGCGCTTCCTCCAGCTCTATCCCGAGGCGCAGAAGTATCTGGCGGGCGTCATCCTTGTTTCGGTCCCGCTTGAAGTCGACCAGAATGCGTCGGCCTTGGTGCAGAAGTACAAGCGCTTTCTCGAGCCGGTCTTCAACATGGTCGCTTGGCTTTTGCCGAATCTTCCCGTCGGCAAGCTGCCGGAAGGCGACAAAGAGGACAACCTCGAATACCACGGCAAAGTGAAGGCCGGACCCGCGAAAGAGATCCGCAATGCGGTGCGCGATGCGCGCAGTGCGATGAAGGACATCACGGTACCGATCCTCTTCATCCACGGAGACATGGACGACATCGCACTCTCCGGTCCGGTAGAGGTGGCGTATCGTTCGGCCGGAACTCCCGATGACCGGAAGCAGTTCATTGTTTACAAGGGCGTTCCGCACAAGATCCTGCACCATGCCGTGAAAGATATCCAAGAGTGGATCACGGAGCGCAATAAAGCGAAAGACTGGGTTCCCGTTCAGCGTAAGGAGGGTATGTTGAACGATGCGGTGAAGCTCTCCTCGATATGGTTCTTTGCCATTACGGAGACGCTCCATCTCATTGTGAACATGCTCTTGCGATGGGTGAGAAACCTCGCTCTCTTTTTCAGAAAGCTTCTGCGAAGAGATTAGCGCGACACTTGTCGCGCTTTTTTGTTTTGTGGAGCGAAGACGTTGCGTTCCGTGATACAATTTGCTCAATGGATGCCCTGCTTTTGCTCGTTCAAGATTACGGATATGCGATAGTTTTTTTCTGGACCCTTTTTGAGGGCGAGACGATCGTTGCACTCGCGGGTTTTGCCGCCTACCAGGGACATTTGAGGCTCGAATACATCATTCCCATTGCGATCGTCGGTGCGATGTTGGGCGATCACGTATATTTCTACTTTGGCAGGTTCAAAGGAAGGCAGTTCCTCGTGAAACACCCGCGCACGAGCGCGAAGGTCGAGCGCATCCATCGACTGGTTGAGGAATATCAGGGCTGGATCATCTTCGGTTCGCGGTTCATGTACGGCTTCCGGACGGTCATTCCTATTGCGCTCGGCGTAGGGAAGGTGAGCGGACTGAAGTTCTTCCTCTTTAATTTTCTCGGTGCCGTCGTCTGGGCCATCCTCTTTGCGTTCGGCGGATATGTGTTCGGGAATGCGATCGAGTACTTCCTCGGGAACATGAAAAGGGTCGAGGGATTCTTTGCGCTCGGCCTCCTCGCCATCTTTCTTACCGCGCAGGTGGCGATGTGGTGGGGGCGGAAGCGGAACGAACGCCTTGTCGCTTCATTTTCCGAACACGCTGCGGACAAAACAGAAAACCGCCTTTTG
>MHLS01000019.1:3121-26274 GCA_001819095.1 Candidatus Lloydbacteria bacterium RIFCSPLOWO2_02_FULL_54_12 | reverse complement strand
CGTAGTTCGTGTGCCGTCGGTCCTATTTGTTCCTCGGAGTGAGTCGGAACGTTCCGCTCGACCACACACCGCCCATCCATCGGTAAGAGAAAGTGCCGACGACAATGCCTTCACTAAGCGCGGCAGCTTCGATAGAGAATACCCCGTTCTGTCCGCAGACATTTTCCGCGTTGCTCGCGATGGTGATGCGGCTTCCCAAGATCTTACCGAGGAAACTGATGGGGTCTTTGCAGGAGTCCGAACCAGTGACCACGATCGTTCCGCGCAACTCCTCTCGGTCCTGCTCTAGGATGGTGACCGTGAGCGTGCCGGATTCGTTCTTTTCCGGATTCTGCCATGTTCCTGAAAGCGGCGTCGGAAGCACTGCGAAGGCGGGGGAGACGGCAAAAATGAAGAACACACAGACAAACAAAAAGAGCGATTGTTTCATGGGACACCCATGAGTGATTGAGCACTAGTCTTATATCTAGCGATTCCCTTAAGAGAAGTCAACGGTAGTTCCTGTTGTGCTCCTCTCTTCTGGTGTGTTGCGGAAGTAAAACATGCCGCCCGTCTATCCCCGCCCTTACGGGCGGGGCATTGCGCGGGCGGCACCGGGGTTGTTTTTCTGGAAGAGGAGTGCGCCACCGCGCACACTGATTGTTGTGGCCATTCATCCACGGGCTTACGCCCGTGGCATTCTGGCTCACGCCAGTAAAAATCCCCCGTATCAGCCTAAGGCGGATACGGGGGTGTGTACTACGGCGTTCTTGACCAAGCAAGGAGTTCGCGGTCGCCATGCGCGTTGTCGATCCGTCCGACCGGGGTATTGTGCGGTGCGGTCCGGACAGTCGTCGGCTTGGCGTAGCATTCGTCGCGTATCGTTTTGAATACTTGCGCGAGTTCTTGAACGCTTTCCAGGGTCGCCGACTCCGGTATCTCGACGAGAAGCCCCGTCGGAACGGGAAACCCCATCGTCGGAGCGTGGAAGTTGAAGTCGAGGATCCGTTTTGAGAAGTCCTCGAGCGTGACCTCCGTTGCGTCGAGAATGGGCTTGAGGTCGAGAACGAATTCGTGCATCGCACGTTCCTCACCGATGATCGTGAAACCCATATCGGAGAAGAGCTTTTTCGCATACCGTGCGTTCGCGTTCGTCGTATCGGCAACGAGGTGAATGTCGCTCCCGTTCGTGCGAAGGTAGGCGTAGGCCTGCACGTCAATCCCGAAGTTCCCGTAATATCCGTGCAGTTTGCCGACGGAATGCGGGCGGTCGTAGTCGAGTGCGTATCCGTCGCCCTGTTCGACGACGATCGGTGTCGGCAGGTACGGCGCGAAGAGCTTCGTACATCCGATGAACCCCGCGCCGGGACCTCCTCCACCATGGGGTGTCGCAAAGGTCTTGTGGAAGTTCATGTGCATGAGGTCGACCCCATGATCGCCGGGACGCCACCTGCCGACGAGCGCGTTCATGTTGGCGCCGTCCATATAGACGAAGGCGCCGACCGCATGGACCGCCTCGACGATCTTCTCGAGGTGAGATTCCGGTATCCCCAAGGTCGAGGGGTAGGTGATCATGAAGCAAGCGACCGTTCGGTCGAGCGCTTTGTTGAGCTCGCCCAAGTCGATGTCCCCGTTGTTGGTACGAAGTGAGACGGTGTTGAAACCCGCCATCGCCGCACTTGCGGGATTCGTTCCGTGTGCGACGTCCGGCATGAGGATCTTTCTGCGCTCCGGCTCCCCGTGTTCGTGGAAGTACTTCTTGATCATGAGGCATGCGCCGAATTCGCTCGACGCCCCCGCGGGAGGTTGAAGTGTTCCCGCTTCGAGCCCCGAAAGCGCCATGAGCATATCGAGAAGACGAAACTCTAGTTCAAGCGCACCTTGCACCGTTTTCTCCGGCATGAGCGGATGGATGTCCGCGAAGCCGGCAAGAAGCTGATACCGAAGATTCTGCTTCGGATTGTGCTTCATCGTGCAGGAGCCGAGCGGGAAGAGGTCGACGATCCCGGTCGTCACCCTTGCACACTCGGCGTAGTAGGCGATGAATTCGGGCTCGGAGACGCGTGGAAGGTCGATCGGCGTCTTCCGTCTGAAGACGTCGGGGAATTTCACGCTCGGTACCGTGAGCGGACGCAGTCGTGTCCCGATCTTTTGCGGAGCGCTTCGTTCGTACAGTGTTTTCATCAGGCTTTCTCCTTTGGTGTACCGACGAATTTGCGTAGGGCGATGACCGCAGGACGCCATCTTTTGTGTACGGAAACTTGTACCGGCGTACCGGGGAGAAGGTTTCCTCCCCTCGGGACGTAGCCCATGCCAAGCGAGGTGCCGCTCGGATACGGTGCGCCACTGGTCGTCTGTCCAAGGATGACACCCTCCATGGTCGCGATGTCGCAACCCGGGCGGATGATCGCACCGCGCTCTTCGGTTTTTAAGCCGATAAGTGTATCGCGGTGGCCGAGATACCATACCTCTTCGAGTGCGGCGCGTCCGATGAAGAAGTGCGGTTTCTCGGGGTTGACCGTGAAACGGAGATCCGCTTCGACCGGTCCGCGCTCTTCGGTCAGTTCATGGCCGTAGAGCGGCATCCATGCTTCAAGACGCAAAAGGTCACGCGCACCGAGTCCGCATGCACGGATCCCTTCGGCGGCGCCCTGCGTCAAGAGCATGTTCCAGAAGAAAGGAAGGAAGCACGGCTCGCACAGTATCTCGAAACCGTCTTCGCCCGTGTATCCGGTGCGCGAGATGATGACGACATACCCGCCCATACTTCCCATGCGGAAAGTGTATTTCCCCATGGATGAGATGTCGCCGCCGTCAACGCATTTCGCGAGGACTTTTTCGGCGCGCGGACCCTGAAGCGCAAGCATTCCGGTGTAGCGTGTCGCTTTTTCTATGACGACGTTGAAACCCGGCGCATGCGCAGTCATCCACGCGAAGTCTTTCTCGATGTTCCCCGCGTTGACGACGACGAGGTACTCTTCGTGACTCAAGCAGTAGATCGTACAGTCGTCGACGGCGCCGCCCGAGCGGTTGGTGAGCACGGCGTATTGGATCTTCCACGGCCGTATTCCGATGTTGCGCGGGGTGAGGAACTGGAGGAACGCGTTTGCGTCCTTTCCTTCGACGAGAAATGCGCGCATGTGCGAAGTGTCAAAGAGTCCGACCCCGGTGCGCACGGCAGAGTACTCGTTCCAGATGTTCCCGTAATGCTCCGGCATGTTCCAGCCGCCGAACTCGGTCATTTTTGCGCCGAGTTCGCGGTGAACGGCGTTGAGCGGTGTCCCTTGTGTTGTCATGACGTCACCTTGAGGTCGAGCAACACTCTTCGCACGCGGTCGCACTTTCGCCATGTCGTAAGTTCGGTTGCCGCAACGAGGAATGTCGAGGGCGGCAAGGACGCGATGCCGGGGGTACCGAAATAGCAGTAGATGCCCGCGCGCTCAAGCCGGCCTCGTACTTCCTCGATCGGAAGCGTTGTGCTGACGAGGAACTCGTTGAAGAACGGACTGTACGGGAAAGCAAGCGTGAATGCGTCGTGGGAGGTGATTTCGCGGGCGAGATGGTGAGCGTTCGCGAAGCAATGCTCCTCTGCGACGCTTTGCAGATTCTCCGGCCCCATGAGTGCGAGGTATGCTCCGGCGCGGAGCACCATCAGATTCTGGTTCGTGCAGACATTCGAAGTCGCCTTTTCACGCCGGATATGTTGTTCTCGCGCTTGGTAGCCCAGCCGGTAAGCGGGTTGCCCGTGTCGGTCGACGGACTTGTTCACGATACGTCCGGGCATTTCGCGGAGAAATTGCTTCTTCGCCGCGATCATTCCGGCCGACGGTCCGCCGAACGCAATCGGGATCCCGAACGGCTGGAGATCGGAGACGACGATGTCGGCGCCGAATTCCGCGGGACACATTGCGCCGAACGACATTGCGTATTGCGAGATGATGAAGAGCGCACCCGCCGCGCGGATCGTTTCCGCGGCGCGCGGGAGCAAGGGTTCGATGTTGCCGAAGAAATTCGGCGTTTGGACGATCACCCCCGCCACGTCGTCACCCAGTTTTGCGCGAAGCGCTTCAAGGTCGGTCATGCCCCACTCGATCATCGGCACCATGTCGACGGTGCATTCCGCACCGAGTGAGAGCGAGGTCCGAAGGTGGGCGAGATGGAACGGATTGACGCCTTCGCTTACGAGAATGCGCGTGCGCTTCCCGCGGCTAAGGCGTACCGTCATCCGTGCGGCTTCGGCAAGCGCGTTCGCCCAGTCATAGTGCGTCGTCACGAGCGGAAGTCCGGTGAGCGAGGCGAGCATCCGGTACGTTTCATACAACGCACACAAGACGCCCTGTGCCGCTTCCGCCTGATACGGCGTATAGCCCGAATAGAGTGCATGGTGATAGATCGTTGCGTGGTTGACCGCTTCGGGAATGAAGTGGCGATAGGAGCCGGCTCCGATCAAGACGAGCGCATTGTGCGTGTTCTTTTCCGCGATCTCTTCCATCTCCTCCCGCAGTTCCATTTCGGACATCGGCGGGGCAAGTAGTGTTCGCGGCTTTGCTTCGGTAAGACATGGGTTAGGGATGTATTCTCGTGCCACGTGGAGCTCCTTCTTGTAGTAAGTCAATGTACCGGATCTCACCACATCCAACTACAAAACGCTCTTGAGAGCAATCGTCGCATGCTCGGTCATGGAAGCGAAGAAAAACCGCCCCAGGGGCCGTTCACAAACAACATCCTTATTGTTTGTGATTACGGCCCCTTGTGCCACGTCCATATTTTGTAGAACTTATTTATGGACGGGGCCTTGTGGGCGGTGGTGCGTGAGCGGGCTCTATGCGAGTTTTCCTTTGAGCGCTCTCACGAGTCCGGTGATCACTTCCGGTGCGACGGCCATCGGGGTTTCCGGAGTGCAATTTTTGCCCCAGCGGTCGTCTTTGAACGTGACGCCCATGAAAACAGGGCGGTGCTCCGGCCGGTAACGCGGAATGATGTGGAGGTGCCCGTGTCCCTCGTGTTCGTGGAAGTAATTGCCGAGCATGGTGTAGTTCATGTGATCGGGCTTCCAGCCGATCGCGTCAAGCGCGGCCTCATATTCCTTGGTGATGCGTCGGAGTTCAAGGAGCTCTCGTTGTGAAAGTCCGGAGAATTTCTGCATCTTTCCGCGTCGCGCGAGCCATGCGACCGCGCGTCCAAGGTATCGCTGGCGTTCGTTCAAAAGGAGCGTCCAATGCGGATATTCCTTGAGAATGAACGGTCGGTATTTTGTTTCGGTCAGAACGCGCTTCATATATCCTCGCTTGGGTGCAACTGTACCGAGTCTAGCAGTTCTTTTGCGACAGTCAAAATCCGCGGAGCGGAAAAGAAAAAACGCGCCGAAGCGCGCCTGTCCGTCACTCTCTTTTCTTGACGGAGATGTAGAACGTCACCCACGCTGAACCGAAGAGCGCAAAGAGTGCGGTTTGAAGCCAGAATGTCTCGCGTTGGTAGAGGTACAAGAGCGCCGGTCGGGAAAGGAGGTTGAGCGTACCCTCGCCGACCGAGAGAAGCCACGGGTTGGCATTCATGTCGAGGTGCACCACCGCGAGCGACATGAGGAAGATGAAGGCAAATCCGATGACGAAGATACCCAAAAGTTTTCCGAACGACACTACCCACTCCTCAAGGAAGGTCCATGGTGAATCATAACAGAGCCGCCCTTACGGTCAACTCGTTCTACGCGAACAAAAGATGTCCCGCAGGCGGCGTTACAGACGTTGGTACAGGAGTTTGAAGAGCCGCTCCTGAAACTTCGCAATGATCGGGTTTTCGATGATCACGGCCGTTTCGGTGTTGTAGTCGACGAAGGCGACCTTTGGTCCGTAGATGAGCTGGGTAACGTTATAGACGAACAAATCGGAGCCCGTCGGGATTGTCTTCATGGAACGCTCAAGCCGCGGAGATTTTCTTGAAGCAGTCATTTTATTGGTGATGACGTAACGTTCGAGCCGCTTCGCGTCCCTCCGCTCCCGGTAGTTCCTCGGCACATAGTAATGTTGTTTCCGTTGGTTCGCGCCGGAGCTGTAGCGGTAGAAGAGGCCGCCTCTGGGAAGCGTGCGCAAGATGTCCTCATAGACCGCAACAATCCCTTTGTGACCCTTCAAGACGACGACCTTCGGGTTCCCGGCTTGCGTCGCGTAGAATTCGGCAAGTTTTGGTAGCGCTTCACGGAATGTCCGGCCGGTCTCCTCCCAGGCATCCTCAAGGCGCTCGGGGGAAAGTGCGGCGTAACAGGTGCGTTTGCCTTTGAGCACTTTCCCGACCAGTCCGCGGTCGACGAGGTCGGGGAGGGCGCGGTAAACGAGAGGGCGCAGGAGGCGAGAGTTTCGCGCGACTTCCGCGACGGTGCCTTCTCCGTGGTGAAGAAGTGCGAGGTAGATTGCGGCGCCGTGCTTCGAGAGCCCGAGTTGTCGCAGAAGTCCCGTCATCTCCTGAAGTGTAACATTTTGTTTCACATTTTTATTCTACTACACGCTGTATACGCACGCAAATACCGACCTCCAACATTTTTTGTTTCATTTTGTTTCATTTTTACGTCCAAAAAAGTGACGGGAGTGTTACGGTAAGTGTAGATTCATTGACAACCAAACGAAAGGAGAAAGCAATGAAAAAGGAAAGAGGCAAACGGTTTCAGGTGTTGTGCCAGAAATGGGAAGAATCAGAGCGTGGGTGGGGAAGTAGGCCGGACGGTTACTCACTCCATGTGAGTGAAGTTCTCCGTGAGCAGTACATCAGGGAGTACTGGTCACGGATGCCCGACCAAGCACCCGACGAGTATTCTCGCCCCGACGGCACACCATATTGGTGCGAGGTGAGTGAGAAGACGTACCACGAGATTCTGGAGAACAAATACAGTAAATACGGGTTGCGTCGCTCGGGTCCATATCCCGGCGATGGCGGCACTGATGGATGGGTCCCGCTTCATGGCGGTGGGCACGGTAAAATTTAAAGGAGAGAAGATGAGAAAAAGACTCACATTATTCGAACAGCGGGAGGATCGCGACACGTTTTTTGAGCGAGTGCATCAGTTTGTGCTCCCGTATCACGACGGCGCTATTCTCGTCGCGAAGGCATATCAGGCCTCCAAAGAAGCGTTCCGCGGAGTGAAGCGCAAGCGCGGCGAGCGGTATTTCGAACATTGCCGCGCGGTCGCGCTTATCGCAATGGACATGCTTGGCGTGCGCGATCCGGAGGTCGTTGCGGCGGCACTTCTCCATGATGTCGTCGAGGATATTCCCGGATGGAATGTCGGGCGCATCAAAAAAGAATTCAGTCCGCGTATCGCGCGGCTGGTTTCCGCGCTTACCATGCCTACAAGAAAATTCAACAGTCGCGAGAGGCGCATGGAGGCATATCACCGGCAATTGTGTTCGGGCCCAAAAGAGGCACTCACGATCAAGTTTGCAGACCGGCTCCACAATCTCTCGACCGCTTCTTCGCTTTCGCGAAGTGCACAGCTTCGGATGATAGAGGAAACCGAAGTGGTCTATCTTCCTATTGCGAAGGAACGTGGCATTCTTTACAAAGAGTTGAAGCAGGCCATCGCTTCTTGCAAGAGAGCCCTTGCTTGCCGTCGGTAGCCACATGTTTAACCCCCCCCGGTATTATCGGGGGATTTTTGCGTCGGCGATTTTGTCGCCCCGACAAAGCTAAATTTGACATTCATGCAGTTTTGTGATAAACTTTTCATGAAGTTCTTTGAGGCAGTATTGAGCCCTCTGAGTTGTTAGAGGGAGGACTTTCGCTTGCCCGAGTGTTTCGGGTAGTTCACTACAGGAGGTAACGCCATGTCAAATCATGGTAACGCCATTCCAGCGCAATACCCCGAATTCGCGGGAATGGTTCAACACAAGCTTTGGCCTGCATTGAAGGACAGATTGGGCGAGGACGAATACAAATCGCTCATCGCAAAACCGAACGAGGTGACGAAGCGCTTACGCGAGGCATTCACGAAAAAGGATGGGAATGACATCGTTGTTCCCACCAGCCCTTTCTTCGCCAACGAAGAAGTGCCATCGAATTACGGTTACCCCTCGGGCTACACCGTGAAGCCCGTCTGCGAGCAGCTCGTGGCGTTCGGTAAGTACTTCCCGAATCTCGACGGCAGGGAGGCGCTCGCTTTATCCAAGGAACTGCCGCCACCTCCTCAAGGTGCTGAAGGATGGTTTGTCGCGCCAAAGCGGGAGAGGGTTGCCAAGACCGAAAACGAGGCCGTCGAGCACGTCCTTGACCTCATCGGCAAGACGCGGACGCTCCACAACTACAGGAAGGGTGAGCTTGGTCTGAAGCACATCAAACTCTCGGAGCGGACGGCGGCCGCACTTCAGATGCTCGGCGAGAAGCAAAAGGGTGACTTTTTGCTCATCCCCGCGCAATTCGGCCTCATGCACCGTGGCCGTTCAGTGCGTCGGGTGCGAGAGGTCATCGCGAACTCTTCGCAATTCGGCCTCGGGTCAGTCATCGTGGGCTCAATGCTCCTGTCACACCCCGAGCGACTCGTCGCATGGGAGCAGTTGCACATTGACTGCCCAGGTGATGAGTACTCTCCGGATGCCGATGGCAAGTTCTCGCGCGCCCCGGTGTTCCGTTGGCGCGACGGCGGGGTCGAGTTCCTCACGTACGGGGTGGGCGACGTGAGCGCGGGTTATGGCGCCGCCTCGGCGTTCCTTCCGCAGTAATTTGAACCTCGAGTACTTGAATGCTTGAATCCGTTGATTTCTTGATCCTCGCATTCGCCGCAAAAATTGGGTTATCCACAGCACAACGTGGGTAACCCTTTTCTTTTTATACAACCCTCCTCTCTTATAAATTAAATTTCTGTGCTAGACTCACTCGTGAGATTAGGCTCATGTACGGCAGTTCACGGATTGTCGTCGCCGAACTCTCTCTTCAAAAAAGAGAAAAACAACCAGAGTCTTCTCGATTACGGTTGAGAAGAGCGTGTTGCATTGAGGAGATACTGCTTGTTCTTGTCTGGCGCAGATGTTTCGCAAGGAACTACTGCCGAATAAAATTCAGGGTTGAGAGGATATAGGTTTCTTCACGGAAACGACAAACCTCGATGCTCGGTGCCATTGATGGACAAGAACAATTATCCGGATGCCGATGGCAAGTTCTCGCACGCCCCGATGTTCAATTGGAACGACGGCAGGGTCAAGTTCAACACGAACGGGGTGGACAACGTGAACGCGAATTATGGCGCCGCCTCGGCGTTCCTTCCGAAGTCTCTCCCGTGTTGTAAAAGGCATCCATCGGGATGCCTTTTGCCTACTCAACACGAATGGATCGTATCCAGCCCCCGAGCATTCTGCCGATTTCATCAATTGTCGCCTCAAGAGCAGCATACTTTTTATTGTCTATCGCTTTGGTGTCTTTCATGAGCCGGACAAATACACGAAGCATATTCAGCTTGATGCTGGTGCGCTCAAGGGCGGGGAGCTTAGTGACTTTCTGTTGACCGCTCGCAAGGATAATGCCCTCAATAATATCCAGTGTAGTTGCATCAACTCGTTCGAAAATTGAGAATCTGTCTTGTTTGGGAACAAGCCGTCGAAACTCGTGTAGTGTTTTATAGAGTTCATACGATTTCTTAAATATGGGAATATCAAATTCGTTCATAGGTTTTTTGAGATATGAAAAGGTACATAAAAATATTTGAAAAAATTACATCGCTCGATAACCTCTTTTCGGCGTGGGATGAATTCCGAAAAAATAAGCAACGGAAAAAAGATGTACAGCAGTTTGAATTTGAGCTTGAAAAACACATCTTTGTACTTTATCGCGAGCTTCGCGATGGGAAATATCGCCACGGACCATATTTGAGTTTCTTTATTTCCGACCCTAAAGTACGCCATATTCATAAGGCGACCGTACGTGACCGAGTGCTTCACCATGCAGTTTTTCGAGTGCTCAACCCGATTTTTGAGCCGACCTTCATCCCGACCTCGTTTTCGTGTCGTGTTGGCAAGGGTGCACATCGCGGAGTGAAGTATCTCGCGGCGACGATACGCGCGGTGAGTAAAAATTACACCAAGCCGTGCTTCGTGCTCAAGTGCGATATCAGGAAATTTTTTGACAGCATCGACCACGGCATTCTTCTCGAGATCACAATGAAGAAGATTCGTGATGCGGACGCCAATTCTCTTTTGGAAGAAGTTGTTAGCAGTTATCCTGCTACCACCGTATTTACGAGAGAGAGAGAGAGAGCACTTCGCGCAAGGGAGTACCTATCGGCAATCTCACGAGCCAACTGTTTGCCAACATTTACATGAACGAATTTGATCAATTTGTGAAGCATGGGTTGCGAGTGAAATATTATGCGCGATACACTGATGATTTCGTTATTGTAGCAGAGAGTCGTGCATATCTCGAGTCGCTCCTGCCACGACTTCAACATTTTCTTGGTAGGCGCCTAAAATTGACCCTTCATCCGAACAAGGTTTCGATTGAGCTGTGCAGGAGAGGGGCGGACTTTCTCGGGTACGTTGTTTTGTCGCATCACACCGTGCTGAGAACAAAAACCAAACAGAGAACTTTCCGAAAACTAGAAGAGCGTGTTTCGGAGTACAAGGCGGGAGTAATAGAGGAATCAGCGCTCCTTGCGTCCGTGCAATCGTATCTCGGTGTTCTCTCACATGCCGATGCGTATCGTCTGAGCGAAATACTAAAAAATCAGTTCTGGTTTTGGTTGAAGGAGTAAAGAACGTGGCAACTTGACCACCAAGTGTTTTTTCGCTACACTGTTTATATGAAAAAGAATGTATCGAAAAAACAAGTCTCCCGAAAAGGATACTCTGGAGACGACGTCAAACGCTATCTCGGCTCGCTCTCCGAAGATTTTCAGCATCGTATTTCGGGAATCGGCGAGCAGTTTGGGGGTCTTAATAAAAAGCTCGATGAGCACTCGCGCCTGCTCCACACCCACAGCGAGATGATCGGCCGCCTGTTGCTTGACGTGCAAGAGATCAAAAATGAGAAAGTTGGCCGCAGTGATTTTGCTCAGCTTGAAAAGCGTGTTGTGCGCATAGAAAATGTCCTTCATGGAGTGAGGGGGAAATAAAACAGGTCGTCCGACGGTCACGTCCAAAGGAGCGAGGTATTTGGGGCGTTCCCAAGAAACCAATGTGTAACAGAAATAGTACATACACCATGTCAACCTTGGACGGGCATTGCGCAATCGACAACTTTTTGTACTTCTCGGGCAAGAGCGTATAATAGCCAAGGTTATGCTTATTCGCGAGGGTCTTACGTTTGACGATGTACTCCTTCTTCCGCGGTTCTCGGGGGTCTTTTCTCGAATGGACGTCTCGACGTCCGCAAAACTCTCGCGCCACATCACGCTCAATATCCCGCTCATCTCGGCAAACATGGATACCGTCACCGAGTCCACGATGGCGCGTGCAATGGCGAAATTGGGCGGCATCGGCATCATTCACCGCTTTCTTTCTCTTGAACGACAACTGGAAGAGGTGCGAAAAGTGAAGCGTGCGGAGAACGTCATCATCGAAGATCCCTTTACCGTTTCACCCGACATCACGCTCGGTGAAGCGAAAAGCTTCATGCGCCGCGAAGGAGTATCGGGCGTGCTCGTGGTCAAAGTCAAGGCAGGCAAGAAACAACTGGTCGGCATTTTGACGCGCCGAGATCTCTTATTTGAAACGGATGACCGCCAAAAAGTCTCCTCGCTCATGTCGAAAGAACTGGTCACCGCACGGCCGGACATTACACTCGAGAAGGCGAAGAATACCCTTCACGAGTATCGTATCGAAAAACTTCCGTTGACAACTAAGGACGGATACTTGGTTGGACTCATCACGCTCAAGGATATCGTGGAGCGGATGCAGAATCCGACAAGTGCGAAAGATAAAAAAGGGAGGCTTATGGTGGGCGCCGCAGTGGGTGTCAAAGAAGACACCTTGGTGCGAACCGAGGCACTCCTTCAGGCCGGAGCGGACGTGATCGTCATTGATGTCGCGCACGGGCACAATTCTCGCGCGATCGAGACGACGAAGCTTCTACGGAAGACCTTCGGGTCAAAGATCGAGATTATCGCCGGCAACATCGCAACCCCCGAGGCGGCGCGTGATCTTGCGAAGGCGGGTGCGGACGGGCTCAAGGTGGGCATAGGCCCCGGTGCGGCCTGCACGACGCGCATCGTGACCGGCGTCGGCGTACCCCAGCTTTCTGCGATCATGGATGTGGCGAAGGAGGCGAAGAAACTCGGTGTACCGTTCATTGCCGACGGCGGCGTCAAGAATTCCGGCGACCTTGCGAAGGCGCTTGCGGCGGGCGGGGATACGGTGATGATCGGGAACCTCTTGGCGGGCACGAAGGAATCTCCGGGGGAATATATTCTCGAGCGCGGCGTTGCATACAAATATTACCGCGGTATGGCGTCGTATGAGGCGTCGGCGGAAAAGAGCCGCATCGACGGACTGCAGGGCGGGCAGGCCGACGGGTTCTTCCGTTCGCCGGAGGGTGCATCGGGGAGGGTCCCGTATCGCGGCGAAGCGAGCATGGTCGTTACCGATATGATCGCGGGGTTGCGCTCCTCGATGAGTTATCTTGGCGCAAAAGATCTGAATGAATTCCAAAAGAACGCCGAGTTCATCCGTATGACCGATTCCGGACTCACGGAAAGCGGTCCGCATGGGGTGAAGTGAGGCAAAAGGGCTCCCCGCTTTGCGGGGAGCCTCACGGCAAGACCTTTTCAAGTTTTTTCTCAAAAACCAAAAAGGTGTACGGCACTTGTTCAACATACAAGGTCGAACCTTAAAGAATTGATTCCCCAAGGTTCGACCTTGTATGTTGGTTACGCTCTTATCCTTGAGATTTTTTATACCGTAAAAAGAAAACCGCCCCGCGAACGGGACGGCATGACCGGCAATTTTTCACTTCTTGTCCGGAAGCCCGATGTCTTGGGCGAGCTCCTTGCTGTCGGGGTGGATCCCCGCCGACGGGGGTGTGTCTGTCGGAGCGACTACGTCCGTTTTGGGCGGAGCCGGAGGCTCGACCGGCTTCGGCACCCTCGGTTCACGTCCGGCGACGATGTCGGCAATCTGATCCGCTTCGATGGTCTCCCACTCAAGAAGCGCTTTCGTCATCCGCTCCATTTGCGGACGGTGATCCTCGATGATCTTTTTCGCGCGCGCATACTGTTCATCGATGATGCGGCGGATCTCGGCGTCGACCTTTCTCATTGTTGCTTCGGAGATGTTCGTCGTCTTGGTGACGGAGCGTCCGAGAAAGACTTCACCTTCATTCTCACCGTAGACCACCGGACCAAGAACGTCGCTCATGCCCCATCGCGTGACCATTTTTCGGGCGATATCGGTCGCACGCTCGAAGTCATTCGAAGCACCGGTCGTGATCTGCCCCATGAAGAGCTCTTCAGCGATGCGTCCGCCGAAGAGGACCGCGAGGGTCGCCTGAAGACGATCCTTGTTCATGCTATAGCGGTCGCCTTCGGGCAACTGCATCGTGACCCCGAGTGCACGTCCGCGCGGAATAATCGTCACTTTGTGGACCGGATCGGTTAGGTCCTTCAGGAAGGAAGCGACCACCGCATGTCCGGATTCATGGTAGGCGGTGTTCTTGAGTTCTTCCGCCGGCATGACCGCTGTGCGACGTTCGGCACCCATCAGGATCTTGTCCTTCGCATGCTCGAAGTCCTGCATGTCGACAAGCTTCTTGCTTTTTCGTGCCGCGAAAAGCGCCGCTTCGTTCACCAAGTTCGCGAGGTCCGCACCGGAGAATCCGGGCGTGCCGCGCGCGATGATGCTCGCGCTTACGTCGGGCGAGAGCGGCACTTTACGCATGTGGACCAAGAGGATCTGCTCGCGGCCTCGTACGTCGGGGAGCGGCACGACGACCTGTCGGTCGAAGCGCCCAGGCCGCAAGAGCGCCGGGTCAAGGATGTCGGGCCGGTTGGTGGCGGCGAACACAATGACGGGGATCGGCGATTTGGCGAACCCGTCCATCTCAACCAAGATCTGATTCAATGTCTGTTCGCGTTCGTCGTTCCCGCCGCCTAATCCTGCGCCACGCTGGCGTCCGACCGCGTCGATCTCGTCGATGAAGATGATGGTGGGCGCGACCTTGCGTGCTTCCGCAAAGAGGTCGCGTACACGCGAAGCGCCGACGCCGACGAACATTTCCACGAAATCCGACCCGGAAATGGAAAGGAACTTCGCTTTCGCTTCTCCGGCAACTGCGCGTGCGAGGAGGGTTTTTCCCGTTCCCGGCGGTCCGATCAAGAGCACGCCCTTGGGGATCTTCCCGCCGAGCTACTGATATTTGTGCGGATTGCGCAGGAAGTCGACGACTTCCATGACATCTTCCTTCGCCTCGTCGCATCCGGCGACATCGGCGAATGTTATCGGTTCGTTGTCGGTCTCGTCCTTATGGCGCGATTTGCCGAAAGAGAACGGATTGTTCCTTCCGCCGCCTCCGCCCTGCATCTTGTTCATGAGGACCATCATCAGAACGAAAATAAGGATCATCGGACCCCAACTGATGAGGATCTGCAGGAGGATCGACGGTTCCTCGGGAAGCCTCGCCTCGACCTTCACGTTGTATTTGAGGAGGTCCGAGATGAGCCACGGGTCGCCTGGGGTGATCACCTTCTGGCGCTTGCCTTCCGTCGTGGTGACGTGAATCGTTTTTTCTTCGATCACGACCTTGGCGACGCGCCCCGCTCTTACGTCTTCCATGAACTCCGAATATTCGATCGTCGGCACCGTACTTTGACGCTGACTGAACTGATTGAACAACGTCATGAGCACGAGGCCGATCACGAGCCAGACGACGATATTCTTTAGAAAGTTGTTGTTTTCCACTTACGCTCCTTTAGGAACGAAAACTCAAAGAACGACCCTTTGCACTAATAGTCACTCAATCACTCGGAAAGAACCATGTCAATTATGACCAATTTTTCTTAAAGTTACCCCTCCATGGAAATACAAGGTCGAACCTTAGGAATTGATGTTCAAGGTTTGACCTTGTATTTCCGTCCCGTTCGACCCCGCACCGCTTCACTGCTAAAATACGCTCATGCTGAAACAGGCGGTGCAACTTACCGATGCTTTAAAAGGGAAAAAAGTATTGGTTATGGGGCTTGGGCTCCACGGCGGAGGGAGAGCGGTGGTGCGCTGGCTCGTCTCCCGCGGGGCGAAGGTGACGGCGACGGACCTCCGCGATCGGGTGACACTCGCGCCCTCGCTACGCGCACTCAAGGGGCTTTCGGTCCGTTTTGTGCTCGGGAGACATCGCATGGAGGATTTCCGGTCGCATGATGTCGTCGTCGTGGGGCCGGGCGTGCCACGCGAGAGTCCCTATCTCTTGGCGGCAATGAGGGCGGGAAAGACGATAGAGAACGATGCGAGTCTTTTCTTCCGGTACCTCAAGAATTCGGCCATTGCAGTCACCGGCACACGCGGGAAGACGACGACAACGCTTTGGGTCGCCGAGTTATTGAGAAAAAAGTATCCGCTGGTGCGCCAGTCGGGAACACCGGAGAATGCCGAACTCGAAGAACTTGAGCGTATCAATGGAAAGAACGTACCAGCGGTCGTCGAGCTGTCTTCGTGGCAATTGGAGTACTTGCCAAAGTCAGGCAAGACCCCGCATATTGCCGCAATCACGAACATCTACCCCGAACACCTCAACCGCTATCGGGATATCAAACATTACGCCACCGCAAAGGCAAATATTTTTCTCGGACAACACCGTGAGGATATACTCGTCCTTAACCACGACAATCCGTGGCATCGTTTTTTCCTCAAAAAAAGACCGAGGGGTGTGCTCTATTATATAAGTACGAAGGTTTTGCCGAAAAAACTGGACGGAGCGTATGTCAAAAGCGGAAAACTGATATTGCGAATAGGCGGTAAGGAGACGCCGCTTTTCTCGGTAGTGCGGTTCAAAGAGGAACGCGGGTCACATAATCTGGAGAATTTGCTTCGCGCTGTGCTCATCGCTAGGCTTTACGATCCCCAACTCCCCATGACGGAGCGCGATCTACTTCGGCTCCCGACTCCCCGCATGCGGCAGGAGACTATATATAGGGAAGGGCGTCTTACGGTAGTGAACGATAGTTGCGCAACATCGCCCGACGGCACGATCGCCGCGATCAGACGTTTCGCGGACGGCAATACAAGGTCGGACGACAAAAGCCGTGTACGAGGTCGGACCTTAAGAATGACTCCCCAAGGTCCGACTTCGTACACGAGAGGCAAGAGCCGGAGCGTAGTGCTCATCACCGGCGGCACCGACAAAGAACTTGAATTCGACGGACTTGCGGCGGAAATAAAAAGACATATTCCGAAAAGACAACTTGTTCTCCTCGAAGGTTCGGCAACGACCAAACTCGTTGCCGCGCTCCGCAAGCGGAAGTATTTCAGCGCATACGAACCGCTCGAATTCCTCGATCTCGCGGTGTGCGTTAAGGAAGCGTTCCGTATCGCGGCCGACAGTACAAGGTCCGACCTTAAGAATCAATCTTCAAGGTCGGACCTTGTACGGTCCAGAACGCAAGGTCGCTCCTCGGTTTCAGTGGTCGTCCTTTTTTCACCCGGCGCGGCAAGTTTCGAGAAATTCCTCCACGAATTCGATCGCGGCGAACAGTTCAACAAGTTGATAAAAAATTCTCAAATGAAAATGCCACCCTCACGATGGCATTGAATTTCTGCTGCGGTCGATATTACCATTTTGCATTGAGTCCGAGCACCATGCTCCAAGCGCCGGTGAATGGCACACACCAGCCGAGTCCATAAAGTATCGGCGGCCATTCATGTTGGTAAAGTCCGAAACCTAGACCAACATAGAGCGGAATGAGTGCAGCAAAAATGCACTTACTTTTTACGATGTTTGGTATGAACATCACCGCGAGGGCACTCCAGGATCCAAGCAAGAACCCGCCACGTCGTTCGTTATAAATGCCGACGAGCAGGAACAGCGAGATGATGCCGATGACCCAGTTACTGATTTGATAGAACATGAATCACTCCTTGCGCGGGCGTGTTTTGGTGGGAAGAAAAACTACTGGTTATACTGGCACACGAGTCTCTTATTGTCAAGTTTTTGCAACATTGTGTTACTACGCGTGTTATAAAGAATGATATGAGTACCTGTATTTCTACTTACTACTTACTACTCCCTATCTACTAACTATGTGCGGCATATTTGGCTATGTTGGAGTAAGGGAAAGGGACGTGGCGCTTATGACCTATAGGGCGTTGCGCGACTTGGAGTACCGCGGCTACGATTCGTGGGGCATTGCGGCGATGACGCCAGACGGAGTTTTTGTGAGAAAGTCGGTCGGGAAAATTTCCGATACGAACGAGCAAGAACTCAAAGGCATTTCGGGAAAACTCGCTATCGGCCATTCGCGCTGGGCGACGCACGGCGGAGTGTCGGAAGTGAACTCCCATCCGCACTTCAACCGCGACAGGACGATTGCCGTCATCCACAACGGTATCGTCGAGAATCACAACGAACTGCGCGCTTTCCTCTACGCGAAACTCGGCTTGGTACACGCCGACCTTTTCGTTTCCGAGACCGACACCGAAGTGATCCCGCACCTCATCGATTACTTTTTGCGCCTCGGGAATACGTTCGAGTCCGCATTTGTCGAGACGGGGAAGATGCTCGAAGGGAGATACGCGGTCGTGGTGATGAAACGGGGCGAACCCTACCTTCTCGCGATGCGCGACGGGTCGCCGTTGGTCGTGGGGGAAGGTGAAGACCAGTATTATCTCGCTTCGGACGTGCCGGCCTTTCTCGACCACACGCGTACCGTTTGTTACCCGGGTGACCGCGAATATCTCAAGGTCTCCGCCGAGGGCATCATGATGCGCAGTTTGGACGACGGCGCGAAGGTCGAACCGAAGTGGAGCGAGATTCTCTGGGACAAAGCGAGCGCGACGAAAGAAGGCCATCCCCATTACATGCTGAAGGAGATCTTGGAACAGCCGCTTTCTCTTGATAAAGCGATCCGACAAGAGGACGGGAAACTGCTTGAGGCGGCGGCGCTCATGAAAGAGGCCGAGCATTGTTTCTTCATCGGCTGCGGCACGGCGGCAAAAATGGCGAAACTGGGCGAGCTCTATGCCGCCTCCGTCGGCGGGAGGCAGACGACCGCATTCGTCGGATCGGAGTTCAAACCGTACGAGCAGTTCCTGGATAGAAAAAGCGTCCTCTTCGCGGTGTCCCAGAGCGGCGAGACGGCTGATGTGCTCGAGGCGCTTTCGGTGGGCAAAAAAAGAGGAGCAAAGATTGTTTCGCTCTTGAACGTCGTGGGAAGCTCGATGGACCGCATGTCGGACAAGAAACTCTTCATCAACACCGGACCGGAGATTGCCGTTGCGTCGACCAAGGCGGCAACGGCGCAGGCCGCGGTACTCATACTTCTCGCACACGCGCTTGCGAAAGACGGGAAAGCGAAGTTGGCCGAAGGAAAACATCTTTTGCGCAGGGCGGTCAAAGAGATCAAGGCGTGGCTCACCCCCGATCTTTCCTACGAGATACGGCGTGTCGCCGAAAGACTGAAGGACACGAACGACCTTTACATCATCGGACGCGGGTTGAACGCACCGATTGCGCACGAAGCGGCAATCAAGATACAGGAAGTCTCTTATATCCACGCCGAAGGATTTCCCGGAGGAGAGTTGAAGCACGGCCCGATTGCGCTCATCCAAAAAGGCACGCCGGTCATTGCACTCATTGCCAACGACGAGACACGGCGCGACATGGAATCGAACACGATGGAATTGAAATCGCGCGGCGCGTACATCATCGGTATCGCTCCCACCCACTCGCCGCTTTTCGACGAATGGATACCGGTTCCTGACCTCGGTATCGCCTCGACCATCGCGAATCTCATCCCGATCCAGCTTCTCGCATACCATCTCGCCGTCTTGCGCGGGAACGACCCCGACAAACCGCGCAACTTGGCGAAGTCGGTGACGGTAAAATAAAATACAAGGTCCGACCTTGCCTGCCCGTCCGAAGTCGGACGCAGGCGGCGGCGGGGTGATTCTTAAGGTCGGACCTTGTATTTTTCGACCCAGACAAATAAAAAAATGTCACATAAAGCGACGGCTGGATTGGTGTGTTATACTCAATACAAAATTATCCGTCACTAGTTTTTTCTTTATTATGACAACAGAAAACGATCTCGGTGGTCACACGTGCGGCGGGGGATGTCATGGACATTGGCACGGTAAGAGGGGAGGATTCGTGCTCCTTGCGGTCGCGGGCGCGCTCTATCTTTTTGCGCTTTCTGCGAACACCATTGCCGAGTACAAATATATCGGCCGCGACGTACCGGGCGAACAGACCACTATCAGTGTCTCGGGCGACGGCGAGGCATATGCGGCGCCGGATATTGCGACGGTATCCTTTTCTATCACGAACGAATCAAAACAGTCCACCGAGGCGCGGAAAGTTGTTGACGAAAAGATGAAAAAGATCCACGACTTTCTCACCGCGTCCGGCGTTCTCGAGAAAGACATCAAAACCACAGGGTACAACCTCTCTCCGAAGTATGAATGGCAAGAGCAGAGGATCGTCTGCATCGCCTACCCCTGCGATCAGCCTCCGGGAAAGCAGGTCTTGACGGGCTATGAAGTGACGCAGTCGGTCGAAGTGAAGGTCCGCAAATTGGATGATGCGGGCAAGATCTTGGGCGGTCTTTCCGATAACGGGGCGACGAATTTGAGTGGCTTGAACTTCATGGTGGAGAACGAGGACGCGGTACAGCGCGAGGCGCGCGAAGAGGCGATCGCAAAGGCGAAGACAAAAGCCGAAGAACTCGCGAAGGACCTCGGCGTATCGCTTGTACGCATTGTTTCCTTCAACGAGGGCGGCAACTACCCGATCTATTACGGACGCGCAAGCGCAAAGATGGAGCTCATGTCCGCGGACAGCGGAATGCCGCCTGCCGATATTCCGGTGGGGGAGAACAAGTACACGTCGAATGTGACGATCGTCTACGAGATACGGTAACTCGGGAAATAAGAGAAAGAAAAAACGGCTCCACGTGGGGCCGTTTTTTCTTTGAAAAATACAAGGTCGGACCTTAAGAACTGATTCCCAAGGTCCGACCTTGTATTTTGTGGCCCAGTGACAGGCCTCCTTTTATTGGGAGCGTGGAGAATTCCCCGCAGTTCTACTGCGGGGATGAATGGACGCATACATATGTAGGGCGGGCGGTGGCCCGCTCCGCTTCCCCGCCTGCGCCGGAGCTTCGGCGGGCAGGCAAAAAACTTGCCCGTGGTTCCGCCCGCCAAATTACCCCGTCGGCCTACCCTCGGGATTGGACGGGCGGACAAGTTTATACAAGGATTGTTGCAGTCGCTCAGCCCGATATTTTTCTTTGACACAGCACCCGCTTGGGGAGTAGAGTATCATCCAGATACTCGTTGTTTGACGTTATTTTCCGAGGAGGAATCATGACCCGATTCAATCGTCTGGCGTCGACCCTGTTCGCCGCGAGTCTCTCCCTTTCTGCTTTTTTTGCCCAGCCTGTATTCGCCCAAAGCGACGGGCCGGAGGCCGTGGTCGCCAAGATCGAGGTTCTGGAACAACGGGAAGCGCAACTTAAGGCCGACATCGCCCAACTGCACGCCGAGATCGACGCGGTCGACGCCGAGGTTGCGAAGTTGGTCGTTCAGGCCTCCGCAACGGCGAACGAACTCATGCGGGACCGTGCCGCCAATGACGTTGATCGTTCGACCTTAAGCGAAGCGGAGTCGATGGAACAGCTTGCGAAAGATCTCACCGAATTGGCAATGGCCGTGAAACTCGCGGACATGCAATTGCGTCTGGAACAACTGGTCGATTACCGCGGGATGCTCGAAGCGGGCATTGCGACGGCAACGGTGCAGTTGCCCCGCGACGACACGCTCGGCGGTCCGCGTAAAAAGCCGAAAGCAAAGGACGAGGTGCGCATCATGCCCGTCCCGCCCGACGGAGTGCCCGTCAAAGCGGGGACCGCTCTGGTGGTTTCCGTCGCGGAATTCACTGCGCGAACACCCGCCGAAGGCTGGTGTGCGTGGAAGCGGCAGTCGCAGGCGTGGAAGAGAGCGCATCCGTGGGAAGGGCCGACCGGCGTGTGGTGTGCGAACTCCGCGCGTCTCGGCATTCCGTGTACGGAAGCCGCGTGGAAAAAAGTCCCCGCGGGAACAATGTTCCTTCTTCCCGCACCCGACGTGCGCGTGCATGTCCCGCAGGGCGTCGAAGCACCGAAAGCAATCACACTCGCACCAACTGCAGATCCGCAACTCTTTAGTCTCGATCTCTCGACTCCCGTAGTCACGCTGATCGAGAAGGTGGTGGTGACAGCAACTCCTGCCGACAAAGCGGCACTTGCGAGCGCTCGCGACGACGTGTCGCGGCAGAACATCATCGCGGCGCTTGCGATTATATTCGGGTTTCTCGCTCTTCTCTTCTTCATTTTCCTTCAAATCGCCTGGAACAGCCTTCGTTCCAAGGATGACGTGATTGCCGAGATGGGCTCTCGGTTGGATAACACACCCGAGGTCGCTCCAAAGCCGACTGAGGGCGGATGTTGCAAAGCAGCACCGCCTCCGCCGCCGAATGCAGGTGCGGAAACATATGAGCACGGCTGTTGCCGCCATGATAAGCCCGAAACGGACTGACAAGACCCAAGATACATTTTGCCGAATACGATTCGGCGCGACTCAAATTTCTTGCTCACGAAGTGGGCCTAGAAATTGAAAGTACTCTTGTGGTACGCCCCAATGCCCGCAACTCGAACACCAAAACGCCTTACGGTTAAGGCGTTTTTTCTTTGCAGCACAAGGTCCGACCTTGAGGAAACTGCTTTAAGGTCGGACCTTGTGCTGCAAGGTTTTGAGCTTCAATTTGACATTTTTTCTATATATGATATGATGCCTTTCAGAAAGTTGTCCGCTTTTTTTGCGGGCTGAAATGGTAGTTTCTTTGATGTTTTCGTTGCGCATTTTTTCACCAAGGAGAGATCATGAACCAGCAAGCGCAAGCGCAAGTGCCCGATACGTCGGACGAAGATGTGTTGGACCAAGGCAAAGGAAGTACTCTGCCGCCGTCGGACGCTTCGGTGTTCGACAAGGACGCCGGCGCAGGGAAACCTGCGGTGACGATCGACCCCGAGCGCATGACAGCGATCGAGGCCGGCGAGGTGGAGCCCACCCCCGAGGAGGAAGCGATCCTTCTCACGATGGGATACACTCTCGAAAGCGTCGAGGAGGAAGTGGTGTACACCGACAAAGAGACGGGTCTTCCGCTCACACCGGCACAGATCGCCGAACTCGAGACGGGCAAGTCGAAGAGGCGTCGTCGGCGTCGCGGAAAGGGACGGCACTCCGGTGCCGCTACCGCGGAAGCGTCGAATGGTGCGACACCCGCACCCGCGGCCGCTTCCGAAGAGAAGGCGCACGAGAAGGATCGTCGCGTTCCTTCCTCCGGCGGTATCAGGAAGATCGAGATCGTTCCGGTCGCTCTGCCACCTTCGCCACCTTCGGGCTCGATCGGTCTGCGGCGCTTTCTGCGTCTTGTCCATCCCGGACAGCTGACCGACCTTGCGAAAGAGGTCGTCGAGAAGGGCGCTGTCCCCGATGTGGTCGTGTGGTCGAAGTCGAGTACCGGCTTTGATCACGCCCGCGTCGAGGTGGTGCTCGTCAACGGCAAGGACCGGCAAGGCAACCCGATGCAGCACCCGAACCTCAAGGTCACCGAGGCGATGGGGAGGAGGTACGAAAACCTCTCCGGGCACATCGGGCGGGAGCTCCGTTACGGCGAAGTGATGAACTTCGTCGGACGCGACGGGAAGCCGCGGTACCCGATTGACCGTGTTTCGGAGGGTCGTCGTGACGCCACGGTGGCTTTGAACGCGGTTCTCGTGGAAGCACTCCAGCGTTTGCTGGAAGCGGAAGCGAGGAAGCAAGCTCCTCGGACGCCGAGAAAGGCCGAAGAGAAGTAGGGGCCAACTCCCGCATCGCATTCAATCAAGGTCGTGTGCGGTGCGGGAATCCTTCAACGCCAAAGAAAAGGAAGGAAGAGTCATGAGTTTGCTGGATAGATGGTTCGGCGGGTCCAAGAGCGCTCAGAATCAGGAAATGCCGAAGAGTGCGGAAGTTCAATCAACA
>MHLS01000019.1:0-3114 GCA_001819095.1 Candidatus Lloydbacteria bacterium RIFCSPLOWO2_02_FULL_54_12 | reverse complement strand
CGCCGCGTTCGGTAAGTCGTACCGATCACGTCGAGCGGTGTGACGGAGCACGGAAACAGCGTCGTCAGGCGGAGACCGAACTGGCACTCGCGCGGGCGAGAAATCCGAAGCCCGGATATTTCAAGGTCACTACGTCTCAAGGCGAGAAGGTCATCTTCAATCTGTGGGTGTCGCCCCACGAAGGTCATGTGGATCGGCGCGGCAATCAGGTGAAACGGATCTTCCCTCGGTCGCTCTATCGGGACGGCGAGAAAGTCGCGAGCATTCCGTTCACGCGTGACAAGCAGGGGCCGTATCTCCCCGTTTCGATGCTCTTCGGCCTCCCGGTCGATCCGGAAAGGTTTCCCGACGAGCACCGCGAGGTCCTCGAGATCTTCGTAGGACCGCTTTCGAGAGGCATCAAGGAGTACAACGCAAGCTACAAGGCGCGCCGCAGAAGCGGTCGCCCGGATTAGGAACATCGTTTCGAGTGTGCCCACCGCCAAGCGCGGTCGGGCACTTTTTTTTGCCCAAACAAGGAAAATACAAGGCGAAAGACTGGCCAAGGTCTCTCCTTGGCTCGGCAAGGTGAGACCTTGGAGAAGTTGGCCGTCTTTCGCCTTGTACTTTTTCAGGACCCCTTGACTTCAATTGGGGGAGGGAGTATGCTCGGAAGGTCAGAGTGCATCGGGGCCCCGCGGGGGTTTTTTGTTAGAGGAAAATTAATCATTTGCTCACTATGAGTCTTATCAACTATTTGCGTGAGACGAAAGGCGAACTGCGCCACGTGACGTGGCCGACGCGCCGCCAGACGATCAACTACACGATCGTCGTGTTGCTCATTTCTATCGGGACGGGAATCTTTCTCGGCGTACTCGACTACTTCTTCGGACAGGGACTGCAATATTTCATTTAAAAGATCTTGGACCCCGTTAGAAGTCGCGGACACGTTGTCTTGAATTATAATTTACCAAAAATGTCGAACTTTATAAATATTAGCCGAGCAGGTCGTAGGACGGTAGCGTCCGCGTCCTACTTCTAACGGGGTGGATCAGCAAAATATCGAGAACAACGAACAAAACGCAGCGCCCGCGACTCCCGTGAACGAACGGCACTGGTATGCGATCCATACCTATTCCGGATACGAGAACGCCGTTGTGCGTAACCTGAAACAGCGTATCGAGTCCTTGGGCATGGAGGATAAGATCTTCGAGGTTGTCGTCCCGAAAGAGAAAAAGATCAAGATGAAGGGCGGGAAGCGCGCCGAAGTGGAAGAGGAGATCTATCCGGGCTATGTGTTGGTCTCCATGATCTACGACCCCGATTCGTGGTACGTGGTTAGGAATACCCCGCGCGTGACCGGTTTCGTCGGTGCAGGCGTGGTGCCGGTGCCCCTCAATCAGGATGAGATCGACGCATTGTTTCATCGCATGGGCTCGAAGACGCTCAAGCATACGATCGACCTTGCCGTCGGCGAGTCGGTCATCATCACGGACGGCCCGTTCAAAGAACTCGAGGGTCGCGTGGGCGAAGTGGACGAGGATCGCGGTCGCGTCAAAGTGATGGTCCCCATGTTCGGACGCGAAACTCCCGTTGAGCTCGACTTTTTACAGATAAAGAAGATCTAGCGATTTTAAGGAAAGCAATATGCCGCACGGTACGAATTTGTTGCCCAAAGAAATTCCCCCGTGTTTTTATCGTGTCAGCGCGAAGGCACTCATACTCGACGAAACGCGGACGAAGTTCCTTGTCGTTCAGGAACAAGACGGGAGGTGGGAACTTCCGGGTGGCGGCATCGATCACGGTGAAGAGGCGACCGAAACACTGAAACGTGAGATAAAAGAAGAAATGGGGCTCGAAGTACTCCACGTCGCTTCGCAACCGGCTTACCTCATGACGTTTCTCAATGTTACCGGCTACTGGATGGGGAATGCTTTGTACGAAACAACGGTCAAGGACCTCAACTTCACTCCTTCGGATGAATGTGTCGCACTGCGGTTCGTGACGCCGACGGAGGCGAAAGCGCTCAATGCTTTTCCCAATGTCGCCAAGTTTGCCGGTGTATTTGACCCCAAGCGGCACGGCTGACCATCTTGCATTTTCCGCTCAAATCTCCTAGTATCATCCCATCTTCGTTTGCCTCGAAATTGTCGGGGGCTTCTCTTCCGGAGTGAAGTCGGATGTTTAAATTTTTCTACTTCCTACTTACTACCTACTACTAACTAGTTAAACCATGGCCAAAAAAATAATAAAAAAATTGAAACTACAGGTTCCCGGAGGAAAAGCCACACCGGCGCCGCCCATCGGACCGGCGCTCGGACAGGCCGGTATCAACATCGGCGACTTCGTTACCAAATTCAACGCGGCGACGGCAAAGATGACGGGGGACATTGTTCCCGTGGAGATCTCGGTCTATGACGACCGGAGTTTTACGTTCATCACGAAGGTCTCCCCGGTCTCGCGGCTTATCCTGAAGGCGATCGGCAAAGAAAAAGGTTCCGGAAAGAATCTCGAGTCGAAAGCGGGAACGATGACGAAAGCACAGGTGCGCGAGATTGCCGAGAAGAAGATGCCGGACCTGAATGCCGCATCGATCGAAGCCGCCATGCGCATCGTCGAAGGCACTGCCCGCTCGATGGGGGTTGTGGTGAAATAGAGGGTCGCGTAGACCGCTAGTGGTGCCGTCCAGATAAAAAACCCCGCTTGGGGCTTTTGTGCTCGTGGTGACGCTTGCGCTCAGAGCGCGTCGCCTATGCCTTCGATGATGGCGCCCGCCGCTTCGCCAATCGCTTCGGCCGCATTGCCGGCAACTTCTGCGGCGTCGCCAAGTGCCTCACCGACCGTGTCGAGCATGCCTTCCGTAGCTTCCGGTTCGATATGAACCGGCGTCTTCTTTGCGGGTGAGGAGAGTGCGTCGATTGCCGTATCCGCTACTTCCTCGACCGCGTCTTGGGCCAGTTCTCTTCCGGCGGACGACCGTCTCCTGTCCTTCGCTTTGTGTTTCCGCGCCATCCTAGGCCCTTTCGTATTTGGAAGTCCAATCACACACAAACACATCTGTGGGATAATACCCAAAATCACCGGTTTGTTTTGAATGTTTCACCTTGCCACTGAGCCATAAAACAGATATTTTCT
>MHLS01000018.1:27434-31916 GCA_001819095.1 Candidatus Lloydbacteria bacterium RIFCSPLOWO2_02_FULL_54_12 | reverse complement strand
GCACTATCCGCTCTTTCGCTGGCGCACCGTGATGGGCAACATGCTCGTTGCGGCCAAGCAAGGCGGGCTCGAAGGCAAGGTCGCGCAGGAGAAAGTCCTCGACCTCCTCTCGCGCTTCAACTTGGCCGACCGGAAGAATGCCTATCCGGCACAGCTCTCCGGCGGTCAGCGCCAGAGGGTGGCGATCGCCCAGCAGATGATTTGTTCACGACACTTCCTTCTCATGGACGAACCGTTTTCCGGTCTCGACCCCCTAATGAAGGATGAAGTCTGCAAGCTCATCTTGCAGGTCTCGAGGATGGGCGAGATGAACACGATCATCATCACGACGCACGACATCTCGACATCAGTCATCGTTGCGGATACCATCTGGACGATGGGACTCGAGCGGGAGCCGGTGAAGGGAGAAGTCGTCCCCGGCGCGACCATCAGGGGCACCTACGACCTAATCGAGCGGGGTCTTGCATGGCAACCGGAGATTCGGAAGCTTCCGCATTACGCGGGCATGGTCCAGGAGCTTGAAGATCGGTTCCTCCAACTGAAGTAATGTATGACGGCCGAAGTAACCCCTTCGGCTTTTTTCTTTCCCGAATTTTGGCTATGATGTCCCGATGGGTCACAAGCAACTCACCTTCATTACGGGGAACGCGGCAAAAGCGAAATACCTTTCGGACTATTTTCATATTCCCGTCGCACATAAAAAACTCGATCTTCCGGAACTTCAGTCACTCGACTTGCGCACCATCGTCCTTGATAAAGCACGACGCGCGTACGAAGCCGTCGGTTCCCCCGTGCTCGTTGAGGATGTATCCGTCACGTTTCATGCGTTTAAAAGATTGCCGGGACCGCTCATTAAATGGTTCCTTGAAACACTCGGGACCGACGGCCTCTGCCGCATCCTCGACGGCTACGACAATCGGAGCGCCCGTGCGGAAGTCATGTATGGCTACTGCGACGGAGGGGAAGTGAAAGTGTTCCATGGTGCTGTCGAAGGAACGATCGCACCCGCCCCCCGCGGTGAAACGAATTTCGGCTGGGACCCGACCTTCATTCCGCTTGGCCACGAACGCACGTGGGCGGAAATGACGGGAGATGAAAAACATGCGACCTCGATGAGGCGTATCGCGCTCGAAAAGCTGGCAAAGTTTTTAAGTGAGTCCAAAAAATACAAGGTCGGACCTTAAAACTGTTTCCTCAAAAAAGCACAAAGTCCGGCCTTAAGAACGATCCAAGGGGAACCCTTAAGAATCATTCTCAAAGGGTTCCCCTTGGATTTTCTGCGCTATAATGCGCTGATGCATAATCGCGCGTTGGCGACGCTCTTTTTTACCATCTTTCTCGACATGGTCGGGGTGGGCATCATGATCCCGGTCGTGCCTGTCATACTCGCCGACCCGGCCTCGCCGCACTATCTGCTCTCGGCCGAGACCAGCCCGCGCGTCGGCTATATCCTCTTGGGTTTCATGTTTGCACTCTACTCATTTGGACAATTCATTGCATCACCGATCATCGGACAGTTCTCCGATAAGTTCGGAAGAAAAAAGATGCTCCTCTTTTCCGTTTTAGGTACTGCGGTCGGGCACGCACTCTTTGCGCTCGCGGTCACGTGGAAATACGTCCCGCTCCTTTTGTTGACCCGCTTCTTCACTGGTATCACGACGGGGAATGTCGTTGTCGCGCAAGCGTCGATCGCCGACATCACCACGCCCGAGCGCCGCGCCGCGAATTTCGGACTAATCGGCGCCGCATTCGGACTCGGTTTCATTATCGGTCCCTTCATCGGCGGTAGACTGGCGGACGATACGCTCGTGTCTTGGTTCACGGCGGCGACGCCGTTCTGGTTCGCTGCGGTGCTTTCCGTGTTTAACCTCCTTTTTGTCGCTACTATGCTTAAAGAAACGAATCTGCGGACGGGCGGTGCGCACACGATCGACTGGGGGCGGTCGGTGAAGAACATATTGCATGCGTTCAACTTGAAGACGCTCCGCCCGCTCTTCATCACCGGCTTTTTGTTCAATGCGGGATTCACGTTCTATGTGACCTTCGTCAGCGTCTTTCTTTTTTCACAATTCGGTTTCACCGAGGCGTCAATCGGGAATTACTTCGCCTACATCGGATTGTGGATCGTATTTACCCAAGGCGTCGTGACGAGGGCGGCAGGGAAGATCTGGAGCGAAAGCAGGATCCTCCGAGTTTCCATCGTTGTCGTTGGACTCTGTATCTTTGCCATTCTCTCTGCGCGGGAATCATCATGGCTCTATTTCATCGTGCCTGTTTTTGCGATGGCCATGGGACTCTCCGGAGCGAATCTGACCGCGCTTATTTCGCGTTCCGCGGACGCCTCGGTGCAGGGCCAGATCTTGGGCCTAAACGGGAGCGTGAACGCCCTTGCCATGATCCTTCCGCCGCTTCTGGCCGGCCCCGTCGCGGCGGCGTTCGACCCTCGGGTGCCGCTTCTTTTCGCTTCAGCGATCGTCATCGCAAGCGGCATGTATTTTATTGCCCACATCCGCCGCGTATCCAAGAACCGAAACGACTACAAGGTCGGACCTTAAGAATTGATGCTCAAGGTCCGACCTTGTATTCGTTTCGTCGGGCCTCGCATTCCATTTTCTTTGTTTTCAGCGCATATTCGGATATACTGAAGATATCTTTATGATGAAGCCGCATATCAGTGAACTCATCTTTTTCTGGGTCCTTTTCGGTTCGTTCGGTCTTTTGACCTTCATGGTGATGAGTCCCTACATCGCGCCGATCTTTCTTGCGGGCGTGTTCACGATACTTTTTTCGCCGTTCCATGCACATGTCAAGAAGTGGGTGGGCGGTAACGATACCTTGGCGGCGCTCGCCACCGTTCTCCTTGTGCTCTGCCTCATCCTTGTTCCGCTTATTCTGCTCGGCGTCTTGATGTCCCAAGAGGTGCTTTCTATCTACAATGCCGTCTCGCACGGCAACGGCGGTTTTGTCCTTCTCGATAATGCCACAAAGACCCTCGAGCACTATATCCAAAACGTCGTCCCGTCATTCGAACTGAAGGAAAGCGTTTACAGTTACATCGAGGTGGTCTTGCGCTGGGTGGGCGGGAATCTGAACGCCTTTCTCACGAGCGTACTTTCGATCGCCGCAGAGCTTCTTCTTGTCCTCATTGCAATGTTCTTCTTTTATCGTGACGGGGAGAAGTTGCATAATTTCATCGTGAAATGGAGCCCGCTCTCCGACAGTTATGACGAGAATATCATCGCGAAGATCGAACTCGCGGTTTCGTCGGTCATCAAGGGTTCTCTTGCGACGGCAATCCTCCAGGGTGCTTTGCTCGGTCTTGGTTTCGGTCTCTTCGGAATTCCGAATCCGGTCCTCTGGGGAGTGGTCGGGACGGTGACGGCGCTCATTCCGGTTGTCGGCACCGGTATCGTCATTCTTCCGGCGGTTGCATTTCTCCTCATCGGCGGGCATTTTATCTCGGGTGCGGGACTCTTGCTCTGGGGAATCTTCCTTGTCGGGCTCATCGACAACATCACGCGGCCGATGTTCATGGGGCGCGGCATGAATATCCACCCGTTCCTCATCTTCCTTTCCGTCTTGGGCGGCCTCGTGTATTTCGGTCCTATCGGTTTTCTTGCCGGACCGATCGTGCTTGCATTCTTTTTCGCACTCCTCGATATCTACCCGTCGATCGTGAAAGGCTACGCCATCAAGGACGGCGACACTCCAAAATAGCCGCTCGGTGAGCGTACTTTTCGGTGTCGGAACGTTATCTTTAAACGACCGACGTTCGGACGAGAATGACAAAGACGAAAGCGGCAAGGCTTACGGCCGCAGAGGTGCGCGCGTAGAAATGCGGGAAGACAAGGAGGGGTTCTTTTTTGAGCGCCGCAAAAATGAGGAATTCGACGAGAAGGAAGGCGCCGACATACAAGCCGACATTGATGCAGAATTCTGCCACCGAGAATTCGGGGGCAGTGAGGCCAAGGAGAGAGCCGGAGAAGGCTTCTCCCACCAAGAAGAGCGAGAGTTGTTTGGCGAAGCGGGGAAGCGCCTCGGTGCGTTTTTGCGCGATCGCATAAAGTGCGCGTAACGCCACGGTCCCCATGAGTATCGCGACCAGAATGTGCAGTGAAAGTATTGTTGCGAACATGGCATCAGTATAGCAAGACTTCTTTGCGGGGACCAAGGCGGGGTGACTCCTTTTGGGTGTACAAGGTGGAACCTTGGGCATCAATTCTTAAAGTTCCACCTTGTACACTGTGCAATATTGTATTTTTCGAAGTTCCACCTTGTACGATGTGGAATTCTTGCCCTATTTTGCTCCGAGTGCTAATGTGTGCGGAGATTCCTTTTTAAGCGGCGACTGATGTTTTCCACATGGCAAGGGCTACTCGGCTTTTTCGGTGTTTTTTCTGCCACTTCGTTTTTGGTTTTCGTCTGGTTGCAAGGCCGCCGCTCAAAGGGCGGAAATAGCGAAGAAAACGCGCTCCACCGCAT
>MHLS01000018.1:18371-27422 GCA_001819095.1 Candidatus Lloydbacteria bacterium RIFCSPLOWO2_02_FULL_54_12 | reverse complement strand
GGAGTCACGGGGGCTGGTGGGACACTTCGTGGCTCGCATGGCTCCACATGGCGCTCGTTATCGTCGTGTCGACGCTCTTTTGCCTCCTGTATTTTCGGTTCACCGGACTGCGTGACCCCGCGCGACACCGCGTCTTCGCATATGTGTTCATCTTCCTCTATTTCGGAATGCTCGTAACGGGGGGAGTCCTCCTTTCGCGGTATCCCGGCTAAAAAAACACGAAACTCCCGTCTCTCTTTAATCACAGGGACGGATTTTTGTTTGCCTGTCGGTCGCTCTATATTATTAGACTTTCGGTCAAAACAATACTAGGATAGTGAGCGGATTGTTCACTACAATACCAACGAGGTGCCATGATGAAATTGAACACAACAGTCCACGTCTCGCCTTCCGGTGAGAAAAGCGTACTCACCACATTCGACTGGGCGACGTTTCGCGTTCTTGACGTCATTCCCGAGATCACCCGGCTTATAGCCCTAGGTCATTCGCTTGCGGAAACCACCGCGGCAAAACAAGACCCGACGTTTGCGGATCTGGTCTTGGTCTGGCAGGAATTCAACCAGCGATTCGGGCGCGTCGTCGGGCCGATGCACCACTTGAATGGGGTCATGCAGGCGGACTACACCGGACTGCGTCAGGCGGTCGAGGAAGCCACGCCGCTCCTCTCCGCGTACGGAAGCGACCTCGCTCTCCACAAAGGGCTCTATGATGCGTACGTACGTTTCAAGCAGGGCGACCCCTACAAGGGGTTGCGCGCCGACGAGCGGTACATCATCGACGAAACGATAAAGAATTTCGAGCTTGCCGGCGTCGGGCTTCCTCCGGAGAAAAAAGCGGCACTCAAGCAGGTGAACGAGCGGCAGGCGATGCTTGCCAAGACCTTCCGTGACAATGTCCAAGACGTTCAGGACGCGTGGCAGATGCACCTCACCGACCGTTCGGAACTCCGCGGTATTCCCGTAGACGCACAGCGGGCGATGAAGAAGACCGCGGAGAAGAAGGGGAAGGAGGGCTGGTGCGTCACGCTCCAAGCGCCTGATGTCCTTGCGGTGCTCGAACACGCGGATAGTTCCGTGCTTCGGGAGGCAGTCTACCGTGCGCGGGTGACCAAAGCGTCCGAACTCGATCAATTCGAGGGTAAGCGCGACAATGCGCCGATAGTCGCCGAGATGCTTTCGCTTGCGCGGGAGGAAGCAAATCTCTTGGGGTTCGCGAACTATGCCGAACTTTCGCTTGCGAAGAAAATGGCGAAGTCGGTCGGTGTCTCCGGCGTGTCTCGGTTCATCGCCGAGTTGGGAACGTTGGCGCGACCGAAGGCGAAAACGGAACTCCGAGCCATGAGGTCTTTTGCGAAGAAAGAACTCGGGATCGCAAAACTCGCCCCATGGGATCTCCAGTATGTCACCGAAAAGATGCGCAAGGCGCGCTACGCCGTCGATCAGGAAGCACTGCGCCCCTATTTCCCGTTCTCGAAAGTGAACGAGGCGATCTCGGCGCTCCTGTCGTCCCTCTATGGCGTTACATTCGTTCCTCGCCCCGACGTGAAAGGGTGGAACGACGACGTCGCGTTCTTTACGATCGTCGACGCCGCCGGAGTACTCTTGGCGGGATGCTATGTCGACCTTTTTGCGCGTGAAGGCAAACGCGGCGGCGCGTGGATGGACAATGCCGTTGACCGGATAAAGCTTCCGGACGGCGTTCAGGTTCCCGTTGCCTACCTCGTGTGCAATTTCGCGAAGTCACCCGACGGCGGGGAAACCTATCTTTCCCACGAAGAGATCCAGAGTACGTATTTTCACGAACTCGGGCACACGCTCCATCACATGCTCGGGAAGACCGAGTATGCGGCGCTCTCCATGGGCGGGGTCGAATGGGATACCGTCGAACTCCCGAGTCAGTTCATGGAGAACTTCCCGTGGGACAGACAGATCTTGAAGGAGATGTCGCGACATAAAGAGACGGGAGCGGTAATCCCCGACGCGGAGATCGAGAAATTGATCGGCGCGAAGTTCTTCAACACGGGACTCTTCACGCTTCGTCAGATTCTGTTCGGCACCTTCGACTGGGAGCTGTATCGGGACTACGACCCGGCGCATCCGATCGATGCGAACCGTCACTGGCAAGCCGTACTCGGTCGGTTGGAAGTTCGTCCGCGCGTGAAATGGGATCGCTTCCCGAACGGCTTCGGCCATATCTTTGCGGGGGGCTATTCCGCCGGCTACTGGAGTTACATGTGGGCGCTCGGGCTTTCTGCCGACGCGTTCGCGGTGTTTGAAGAGGCGGGAAATATCCGCTCACGTGATATAGGCAGGCGCTTCTTGAAGGAGATCCTTGAGCCGGGATGTTCACGCCCCATGGCGGAAAGTTTCCGTGCGTTTCGCGGTCGCGATCTCGATCCGAAAGCGCTCGCGGTCCACCTCGGGCTCATTCCACGATGATCCGCACCCCACTCGCCATAAGGCGGGCGGGGTGTTTTTTCTTGTTCGTGCTTAAGTTCAAGGTGGAAAATGGTCAATTTCTCACCAACAGACAAAGTCGAACGCAATCCAAGGTCCGACCTTGGGGAAACTGCTTTAAGGTCGGACCTTGGATTGCGGAATGCTGTGTTAAAATCCATTCAATGACGATTGATGAGAAGAAACAAGCATTCAACCGCACGCTTTTCAGCTGGCATAAAGACCATTACCGCGACATGCCGTGGCGCAATACGCGCGATCCATATCACATTCTTATCTCCGAGATCATGCTTCAGCAGACGCAGGTGGATCGCGTACGCACGAAATACACTGACTTTCTGAAAAGATTCCCTACGGTACGTGTTTTGGCGAAGGCTCCGCTTGGCGAGGTGCTTCGTGCTTGGTCCGGATTGGGCTACAACCGCCGTGCGCGGTATCTCCATGATTGCGCGAAGAAAATAGTTCATGAGTATAGTGGAAAATTTCCGAATGACCTTGAAGAGCTCAAAAGACTTCCCGGCATCGGCCTTTCTACGGCGGGCGCTCTCCTTGCCTTTTCTTTCGGAGAAGACGAGCCGATGATTGACACCAATATTCGCCGCATTCTTGTGCGAGTTTTCTTTGGTGGCAAGAGGTCAAAAAAGATACGAGGTCGGACCTTAGGAATCAATTCTTCAAGGTCCGACCTCGTATCTTTTCCTCACGTACCTTCCGACAAGGGGCTCTACATTTTTGCAAAATCGCTCATTCCGAAAGGAAAGGGTCGGATATGGAACTATGCCATGCTCGATCTGGGTGCGACCTCCTGCACGGCGCGGAATCATTCCGACCGATGTCCCCTCATGAGACTCCACGGCGAGGTCGGCGATTTCCGGTATAAAAAGCCGCAGAAGAAGTTTCATGGTTCACGCCGGTTTTATCGGGGAAAAATATTGTCCCTACTTACCGAACGTAAACGAGTAGCGCCACTCCAACTTGGAAAAGCGGTCGCCCTACCGACGAGCGCTCTCCGCGACATCCTTCGTGACTTGAAGCGCGAACGGCTGGTAGTATCCTCACGCGGAAAAATTATGTTACCAAAATGAAATAAGGTGAAGACGGCCAACTTCTCTTGGGGGACCGGTACAAGGTCGGACCTTGAAGAATTGATTCCTAAGGTCCGACCTTGTACCGGTCTCTGGCCTTAGGCCGTCTTCACTTTATATTTTCGGGAGCTTGGTCTACACCCTTTTTTGTGCTAAAGTCGATGCATGGCGACCTTAGCGGTGAAATGGGCAGTGAATGCGCTTGCGATATTTCTCGTCGGCAACTTTCTTCCGGGCATCCATGTGCCCGACTACATGACCGCGCTCTGGGTCGCGCTAGTGCTTGGTATCGTGAACGCCGTAATTCGGCCGATATTGCTCATTATCACTCTTCCCATCAATATCATTACGCTCGGACTCTTCACTTTCGTCGTGAACGGGCTTATGTTCTGGCTCGCGACGGTATTCGTGCGCGATTTTACCGTCGACGGATTTCTCCCCGCCATGCTCGGAGCGCTCATCGTCTCTGTGATCTCGATGGTGCTTAGTCGCATTTTTCTCGGAAAAGACGGCAAGGTCGGCGGCACATAGTACTTGTCCCGTTAGAAGTCGCGGACACTTTGTAGTAATGTCACTACGCATGATGAGCGGTGTAAAAGATAAACGAGTAGGAGCGGTACAACGAGTGTCCGCGCCCAACTTTTAATGGGATGAAAAAAAAGATCCGAATCATCACGCACAGCGGCAACTTCCATGCGGACGAGTTGCTTGCCGTCGCCGCGATTGAGATCCAATTGAACGGTACGCTGTACGAAGTCATTCGTACGCGCGACCCGGAGGTCTGGAAGACCGGCGATTATGTCGTCGACGTGGGCGGAGTGTATGACCCCACTGCAAATCGTTTCGACCACCATCAAAAAGGGGGAGCAGGTGAGCGCAATAAGGTCCCGTACTCTTCCTTCGGACTGGTGTGGAAGCACTACGGCGAAGCGATATGCGGCTCGAAAGAGGTCGCGGACGGCGTTGAAGCCCGCCTCGTTTATCCGATCGATCTTGCGGACAACGGCACCGAGGTTTACACGACGGTCTTCGACGGCGTGCACCCGTATCTCCTGCACAGTGTTGTTGCCGCAATGCGCCCGACGTGGAAGGAGGGTGAGATCCACGATGTGCGATTCGTCGAACTCATTCCGCTTATGCGCCGGATAATCGAGCGCGAGGTCATCGCGGAGCGCGACCGAATCGAGGGCGCGCGTCTTGTGCGTGAGGCTTATCTTGCCGCGACGGACAAACGCATCATCGTGATCGACGGGCATTATCCGTGGCAGGACGAACTTGCGCGGCATCCCGAACCGCTCTATCTCTTGAAGCCGCGCCACGAGGGAAACTCTTGGCAGGTGGAGTGTGTGCGCGACGACGTACACAGCTTCAAGAATAGAAAACCGCTTCCCGAGGCATGGCGGGGACTCTCCGGAGAAGCACTCGGAAAGGTGACCGGAGTCCCCGACGCCGTCTTTTGCCACAACATGAGGTTCATTGCCGTTGCAAAAAGCAAGGAAAGTGCGCTCCGGCTTGCACAGATGGCGCTTGTCGCGTAAGTTAACGTAGTCGTTATGGCAACACTGAAGAACAATCCGACGCTCGCCGACCTTCAAGACCACATCGCGAAAGTATGTGCGGAGCGCGGATGGGATAAGAACACGCATACGGAGAAATTCCTTCTTTTTGTCGAAGAGGTCGGAGAGCTTGCCAAGGAGATACGCAATACCACGGGACTTCACGCAAAAAAGCCGGAAGGCGAAGCTCATCAGGCGCTTGAAGCGGAGTTTGCCGATACGCTCAATTACCTCCTCGATCTTGCGAACACGTTCAATGTGGACCTCGAAACGGCGTACCGCGAGAAACATCGCGTGAATGAGACGCGCAAGTGGGATTAACTTACCATGGCCTTTGTTGATGAACTGAAGATCCATATCAAAGCGGGCGACGGCGGCAAGGGTGTCGAGCGGTGGCGTCACGACAAGGCGAAGGAATTCGGCGGCCCTTCGGGAGGCGACGGCGGCAGGGGCGGCAATGTGTATGTCATGGGTTCGCGGGATCTCGGTCTTCTCTTCGGTTATCGCCACAAGAAAGCATTCAAGGCGGAGAACGGCGCCCCCGGTGCCAAGAATAGTTCCCACGGCAAGGATGGCGACGATCTCTCCATCAAACTTCCCATCGGCTCGGTGGTGACCGATCTTCGCACGAAGAGGTCGCTCCACGTGCTCTCCGAAGGCGTTCCCATTCTCCTCTTGCGCGGCGGCGATGGTGGATTCGGGAACGAGCATTACAAAAGCGCAACGAATCAGCGCCCGAAGAAGACGACCCCAGGTTATCCCGGCGAAGACGGCAGTTTCTATATCGAACTCCAGCTCGTCGTCGATGTGGGCTTCGTCGGGTTTCCCAATGCGGGGAAGTCATCTTTGTTGAACGCACTCACGAATGCGAGCGCAAAGGTCGGCTCTTATCAGTTCACCACGCTCGAACCGAATCTGGGCGATCTATTCGGCTATATTCTCGCGGACATCCCCGGCCTTATTGAGGGCGCGTCGGAGGGGAAAGGGCTCGGCCATAAGTTCCTGCGGCATGTCAAACGCACGAAGATGATTGCGCACCTGATCTCGCTCGAGAATGAGGACGTGATGGGGGCGTACCAAAGTATCCGAAACGAACTCGAACAGTACGACCCGCCCACCTCGGAAGGAGGTCGGGCAGGCACCGCACTCGGAGAAAAGGACGAGATCATCATACTCACGAAAACCGATCTCGTCGACGAGGTGGCCCTTAAGAAGGCGCAACAAGCGCTTTCCGTGCTGAAACCTCGCCTCTTCACGCTTTCGATCTACGATGCCGATGCGCTGAAACATTTTTCCGATGAGTTGGTAAAACTTCTGCGCAAAAAAGAGCACGCATAAAAAATCGCCGCCCCGGGAAGGGGGCGGCTTCGTCGGCTGTTATTTTTCTTCCGCTCGCGGAATTGCGCAGGAGGTCTTCGCGGAGAGCGCCTCAAGGGGTTGCATGCCGCTCATTTGCGTACCGTCGGAGAATCTCCACGCGGGAACTCCCCGAAGGCCCGAAGGACATTTGCCGGTGAATTGTCCGGTCTTCGGATCTGCGCATTCGACGACGAAAGGGAACTTGTCGGCGAGCTTCTCCGTGTCCTTCATGTCCTCGCGCGTGAATGCGGGGTCGATCATTTGCAGTTGCCGCAAGCAATACGGACACCACCAAGCGCTATACATGACGGCGCCGGCCTTTGTGAGACATTCCGTGAGCTGGTCGGCCCTTTCAGCCTTCGCGGGAACGGCGGAAAGAGCAAGAAGAAGGGCGCACACGAACAGGAACTGTCGTTTCATCGCATTTCCCAAAGAGAACGAACTCATAAAATCCTAGTTGCGATCGCGCACGTTGTCAACGCCGCACAAAATATAAGGTCCGACCTTAGGAAAACTTCTTCAAGGTCGGACCTTATATTTTGCGACTACTCGCCAAACTTCTTACTGCTTTATGGATAAAAAAATCGCCGTCTCGGAATGAGACGGCGATGTGCTGCTAGGAAATGAACAGGAGATACGGACCGACTTTGTCGGCGTTGGCGATCGCCCAGCTCGTGATGTAGAACACGCCGATTGAGCCCATGAGGCCGAAGAAGCTTCCGGAGAGGAGACCGTGGAAGGTCACCTCGACGTATTTCTCGATGCACCAGAGGCCGAAGAAGGTCCCGCCGATCTTCTGGAGTTCGGGGACGCCGTAGATCGAGCCCAAGAGTATCGCCGCGACGCCTGCGACAGGCATGATGAAGAAGTTCATCGCGAAGTAGCGCCCGTCCATGCCGTGGCCGTACCACTTGGACGCCATGATGAGGAGCCCGAGGTAGCCGACGAAACTGCCCATCCAGTACGCGCCGGGTGCGAAGACTTTGATGTACGGGTCGTCCACGTTGAAGATGCGGAGCGCCACGTAGAACCCGAGCACGAGGAATGCGACCGCGGTTGCCTGCGGTACGACTTTCTCGTCACGGAAGCCGATGACGTAGCACAACCCCCACGAGTCAGCGATGAAGCCGACCGCACACATGAGCGCGGTGATCGCAACGAAGCCGATCAAGGTACTCTGGTAGAGGAATGCGGCAACGGCGGCATAGACCAGCACCATCGCGCTGAACCCCGTCGGACTTCCTTTCCAACGGTGGACGTGCGACGAGAAGGCGAGTGCTCCGATGAAGAAAAGCGTGCCCATGAAACCGAAGATGTAGCCCGTGGGAAGCGTGAGCCCGTACCACGTGAGCCCCACCGAGGTGGCGTAGAGGAGGGCCTCGTACATGCTTTTCGGTATGGCGACAAAAACGGGAAATGCGTAGAACGCGAAGATCGATCCGAACACGGCGATGCCTATGCCCGCCATGATCTGGAGGAACGAGAAGCCAGAGAGCCACCCTGCGGCTTTCTGCAGGCCGTGGAGCTCGTAGGTCGGTTGCACATTCGCGACCAGTTCGTTGAACGTGATGTCGCGTCCGAGCGCTTCTTTGGCGCTCGCCATGCACTCGGCGACCGCTTTGTCGTATTCGACTTGCGACGGGAGCACGCCCTTTTTCAGGAGGTGTGCCGCGTTGTCGAGGCAGATGCGCGACGGGACGAGCTTGTTGTGCTCTTCGATCGAAAGCGGTTTTGACGGAATTGCCGAGGCGAGTGTCGGCGCGAACATGATGAACGCGAGGAGGAGGAAACGGAGGTAACGCATGGAGTATCTCCTTTGTCAGTGAACGACGCTGGGTCCAAAACTAGCATAGAAAGAAATTCTGTCAATGCTCGTAGGGACTGGGTGAATGATGCTCACGTGGCGCTCAAAATACAAGGCGGGTTCCGCCTTGTACGTCGAATCTTGTCATTACCCACCAACTCCTGCGGACAAAAAAACCCCCCCGAGCACAGGGCAGGGGGGTGGGACGGACGTTGTCTCTCGATCAGCCTTCGTTGTGGCCGCTTCTGCGTCTTCCGAAGGACTGGACGGTGTCGCCGGCATCTTTCGCGGCGGTCTCGTCCGACGGATCGGGGTCGGTGAAGTTGACCTTGACGGCCTCGCGTTCGGCGATCTTCTTGTAGATTCCTTGCATCGACATGATGAGCATGTCGAGCGCTTGCGCCAGAAGGTCGCTGAAGAGTCCGCGCAGTGCGCTCGCCGGCCAGAACAGGATCCACAGCGTGATGCGTTCCTTGTTCCTTGCGAACGTCACCTCCGGACTTTCTGCCGTGGCGCCGCTTGAGGCAAGCCTGCCGCCGCGATTACTGCGGAAGTGCCGCTCCCAGTCTTCGGCGTGCTTCTTCTCGAGCGTGAGTTGCGGCTTTCCGTCGACTTCGGTCAGCACGGCTTTTGCGTCAAGTTTCTTGTCTCTGCAGAAGCTTTCGACGACCCGCATGATCTCCGCTTTGCAGCGCTGGGCGAATAGCCTGAACTTCCAGAGGCTCCACATGACGCCGATGGCGACGAATGCGATCGCGCTTATGCCGACCTCGAGTGCGTGCGCTTTGACC
>MHLS01000018.1:13990-18361 GCA_001819095.1 Candidatus Lloydbacteria bacterium RIFCSPLOWO2_02_FULL_54_12 | reverse complement strand
CGCCCGCCATCGTCTCCTCCGAGTCTTCCTCGGGCAATTCGGTCATATAGGCGATGATGCCGAGGGGGACGAAAATGATCCCCATGAGCATGACCCACAACATGAAGGTCATTTCGCCCAAGAACCAGCCGCCGGCCATGAGTGCAACCCAGAGTGCTTCCATCTGTGACTCCCTTGTGAGTGAACGATACCGTTCTTGGTTCTTGAAACTAGCATGCGCCTCTGATCTGTCAAGCACTCGCGGGAACAGATGATTTCGACCCGTGAAATATGGTATTATGCACCGTAATGTCCGAATATAAGGCTACCCCGTAGTAAGTCAAAGCTCTACCTACGGGGCAGGCAATTGGGCTTGAAGTCCACCTCGGTCGGAAAGCAAGAACTTCCGACGTGGCGAGCGCCTCCACAAATTTATGACCCACTACAAAGCGACCATCGGGCTCGAAGTCCACGCAGAGTTGAAAACGGTGACGAAGATGTTCTGCCGATGCAAGAACGACCCCGACGAAGGACGTCCGAACTGGAACATCTGCCCCGTTTGCACCGCACAGCCCGGCTCACTTCCCGTCATTAATAAGAAGGCGGTCGAGCACGTGCTTCGCGTCGGGCGCGCGGTTGGCGCCACGCTCGCGAATTTCACCGAATGGGACCGGAAGAATTATTTTTATCCCGACATTCCGAAGGGCTACCAGATCAGCCAGTACAAATTCCCGCTTGTCTCCGGCGGCGAACTTTGCGGCGTGGCGCTCACCCGCATCCACCTCGAAGAAGATACGGGAACGTCCAAACACGACCGCGGCGACTATTCGCTCATTGATTACGATCGCGCCGGAGTGCCCTTGATGGAGCTTGTGACCGAGCCGGTCATTCATGATGCGGAAACGGCCATGCACTTTGCGAAAGAACTCCAGCTCACCCTCCGCTACCTCGGTGCATCGGATGCGAATATGGAAAAGGGAGAGATGCGCGTCGAGGCGAATATCTCCATCTCGCAAACCGAAGAGTTCGGAACGAAAGTTGAGGTGAAGAATCTCAATTCGTTCAAATCGGTAGGAGATGCCATCGCATTTGAATTCAAACGTCACGCGGAAGTCCTTGGGCGGGGAGAAAAAGTCGTACAAGAAACGCGCGGGTGGGATGAGAACACCGGAAAGACCTTTTCCCAGCGCAAAAAGGAGACTGCGCACGATTACCGCTATTTCCCCGAACCGGACTTGCCGAAGCTGATGGTCAAAGAAGTGTTCGGCGAGCAATATGAAAAGCTGCCGTCGCTTCCGGAATTGCCGTGGGAGAAACGCGAGCGACTCAAGAAGGAATTTGGGTTTCAAGACTCGGTGGTCGAGCTGTACATTGTCGACGCGGCACTCGGAAATTTCTTCGAAGGGATTGTAAAGGATTTTCGAGGTGATAAAGAGCTTGTTAAACTATCGTCTAATTACATATCCTCCGACGTCGCGGCGCTCAAGAAGGCGGATACAAGCGGGGGGCTGGGAAAGCTCACCACGACCTCGTTTGCGGGAACCATGCGGCTGGTACATGAGGGCGCACTTTCTTCCCGCGGCGCGAAGGATACGTTGGCGATACTGTTCGCCGAAGGGGGCGATGCGCGGGCGACCGCCGAATCGGGAGGTCTCATCCAGAAGAGCGACATCGGCGCATTGGAGGGGGTTGTGAAAGAAGTGATCGCCGCGAATGAAAAAGCCGCCGCGGAATATAAAGCGGGGAAGGAGGCATCGCTCCAATTCTTGGTCGGACAGGGGATGAAGGCGTCGAAAGGAAGCGCAAACCCGAAAGTGCTCGGAGAATTGTTCAAGAAGGCATTGATATAGTGTCGTTTGTTACGCGCCTAAAAAGGGTGACCAGAGTACAAGGTGGAACCTTGGGAAACATTCTTAAGGTTCCACCTTGTACTCTGTGGACAGTGTCTCCAAAAGTGGTTCAAAGCGCTCGGTTGTTGTATTCTATGAGAATATGAACGGTGAGTTAACACTTGACCAACTTTCGGGGTCGCCGACGGACAAGAAGTACGTTTCGCTCGACGTTGGGAGTAAGATCTCCGGCTACACCAAAGATTATCTTGAGCGCCTTTGCCGCCTCGATAAGGTCGAGTGCGGGACATGGAACAGTAACAAAGGGCAGTTCGTCGTCGAGCTGAATTCGCTTCTGCGCGAAACGCATGCGCTTCTCGTTTCTTACGACGGGGTCCTTTTTGTCGACAAGAAAGACGTCATGTTCCCCGAAAAGAATACCCCCGTGCCGGACGTACCTTCGTCTCTGGCGGCCGGGGGCGGGCAGAATTTCGTCGTGCAGTCGCAGATACCCATCGCACCTCCCGCAGGCGGGCCTCTCCCGCACGTGGCGATCTCCACCGGTCCGGCTATTGCGCCGGCGAACATGCCCGTTTTTTACGCTTCGCATCGTGATTTTGATACGCCACAGAGTGTGCCGCCTCCGGCCGCACCGGTAAATGTTCCTCCGGTGGCCCCTCCTCCGACGAGGATTACTCCGCCGCCTTTTTCTCCCCCCACCATACCCCCGCCGATCGCGCCGCGGCTCGCAGTACCCAAGAAGCCCAAAACGACGGCGGCCAACGTTCCGTCCGCCGTCTCTGCGCTACCGCCGCCTCCGCTCCCGACGGCACCACCAACTTCGAAACAGGGTACCTACCAAGATGAATGGGAGAAGATGCTCTTTTCCGGAACAGACGCTGTTCCGGAGACACCCGTCGTACCTGCGTCGCAGTACCGTCCGATACAGACCTCCACGGACGTGTCGGTACACCAGGACCCCGCACCCCTTTTTCCGCCTCTTGCGGTAAGGATGCCGCCAGTCACACCGTCACCCACTGCCGGTTCGGCGATCACACCGCCTCCTTTCACGCCACCGCCTCCGCAACCACCTCCTCCTCCCGCACCTCCTGTGGCGCTACCACCCGCTCCGGTTCCTCCGCCGCCACCGCCTGTTCCGGCCGCTCCACTTTCCGAAAAGGCAGTGGCGTCACGGAGCGGGGCAAGCGACGATGTGCCGCCGCCGGTTGCCAAAGGCCACGCTCGGGAATATGTTGGTCCGGAATCGCGCGCGGCATCGAGCACCGAGTCGAAACTTCCGCAAGTTATCGAAGAACACCATCTGGCGGTACCGGAGTCGCATTCGCTCTCGAAAGATACGGCGGAGGATTACGCAGAGAAAAAACACTCGAAGTAGGGTTGCGGACCGAGCGGCGACAAACTGGATGACGGGCGGTATAATGGCCGGTACAGCATAAACATTTACGATTATGGAGAAAAAAACTCGCATCGCGATCAACGGTTTCGGGCGTATAGGAAGGGCGTTCTATAAACTCGCGCGCACGCGGCCGGAGCTCGACATCGTCGCCGTGAACGACCTTGGCGACCTCGAAAACATGTCGTATCTCCTGAAGTATGACACCGCCTACGGCAACGCGGACTTCGACATTGCGGTAGTCAAAGAAGGTGCGGAATCGGGATTCATGGACGGAGACCACAAGGTCGTATTGGTGCAGGAAAAAGACGCCGCGAAACTTCCTTGGGCGAAATACAATATCGATATCGTTGTCGAATCAACGGGATTTTTCGCCACCTACGATAAAGCACAAGTACATCTCACGGCGGGTGCGAAGCGTGTGGTCATCACGGCGCCGGCGAAGGGAACGCCCACGGACGGTGTGACGGCGGCGATGGTTTTGATGGGAATTAACGCGGAAAAACTGGCGGCGTGTCAGATCTCTTCGAACGCGTCATGCACGACGAACGCCGCGGCACCGCTCATTCAAATACTTGAGGAGACGATCGGCATCGAGAAGGCGCTCTTGAATACGACCCACGCCATGACCGGCACCCAGCGTGTTGTCGACGGACCGGGCGGCAAAGATCTCCGCGGAGGCCGTGCGGCGTCGCAGAATATGATCCCTGCCTCGACGGGAGCGGCGATATCGGTAGGGGAGGTGATTGGCGCCCTTAAGGGGAAGTTCGACGGTATCTCGATGCGCGTTCCCGTTATCGCCGGCTCGATCGCGGATATCACCTTTATCGCGAAGAGGAATACATCGGTCGAGGAAGTGAATGAGATCCTGCGTAATGCCGCGAAGGATCCGCGCTGGGCGGGCATATTCACCGTGACCGAGGAGCCGCTCGTGTCGTCCGATATCATCGGTGAGTTGCATGGTGCGGTCGCCGACCTCGATCTCACCCGTGTTGTCGACGGCAATCTTGTGAAAGTGATGTCGTGGTATGACAATGAGATTGGGTATACCAATACGCTCGTCATGCATGTTTTGGAGGTGGCGAAGTATCTTTGATGAAGCTTGTTGACCCCATAGCATTCTTTAAAGTTTTTGGTCCCTTGTTGCTG
>MHLS01000018.1:7479-13899 GCA_001819095.1 Candidatus Lloydbacteria bacterium RIFCSPLOWO2_02_FULL_54_12 | reverse complement strand
GCCGTTGGCCACGCGGGAGACCACGGCGTAGACGTTGAAGCAGAGAAAGACGGTGTTACCCATCTTGTGCAGTGCAAAAAATACTCTAAAACAAACAAGGTGGGAGAGCCGGAGGTACGGAATTTCTTGGGGGCGATTGACCACCAACACAGTAGGGGCAAAGGATACTTTGTTACCACGGGCTATTTTACTTCAGAGGCGGAGAAGTTTGCCGAGGACAAGCCCATCGAACTCATTGATGGCCCAAATCTTATTGAACGTATTCGTTCGCTGAAGAAGGAGGCATCTGAAAATTCAGTGTCTGGTGTATAATAGGCCTATGAAGATCTTCCTCGCCACCGACCATGCGGGTTTTGAGATGAAAGAGGCGCTTGCGGCTTTCGTCAAAAAAGACCTCGGCCACGAGGTTGTTGATCTTGGAGCGCACACTTTTGACCCGCTCGATGATTATCCGGACTTCATCGCGCTTGCGGCGGGGGAAGTTTCACGCGACCCAAAGGGCGCTTTTGGTATCGTGCTCGGCGGCTCGGGAGAAGGGGAGGCGATGGTCGCCAACCGATTTAAGAATGTCCGTTGCACGGTGTACTATGGCGGGTCGCTCGATATCATCCGGCTTTCCCGCGAACACAACGACGCGAACATTCTTTCGCTCGGCGCAAGACTGCTTTCTATAGATGAGGCAAAGAGTGCGGTGAAACTCTGGCTCGAAACCAAATTCTCCGGTGATGAACGGCACGTGCGGCGAATCAAGAAGATCGAGGCGATCGGATAGTCGCACATAAAAACAAAAGAAGTACAAGGTGGAAAAAATACAAGGTCCGACCTTAAGAAGTGCCTTGAAGTACGAGGTCGAACCTTAGGAGTTAATTCTTCAAGGTTCGACCTCGTACTTCTTTGTTTCGTGTAAAAAACACCCGCCCTAGGCGGATGTGTCGGTCAGAACGGGATATGCCGCGCCAATTTGTCGCGAACGCGGTCGAAGTAGATATCCCGCTTGAGACAGTAGCGTCCCCTTTTGGTCTTCGGTTTCTCGTAAAGGTACTTCCACCACTCGCGCCCCTTTTTGAGCTGACGGTCGATGTGTGAGATGTACGACGTTCGCTTGCAACGCCGGAGGAAACGTTTTTGTTCCCTGCAGGCGTCCACCTCCTGTTTTCTCGGGTCCTTCAATGCTTCAAGAGAGAGGTAATACTCCTGAAATACATGCATCGCCTCGTGAACTAATACTGACGCAACCCAGTGTATCGAAGTGCTCGCCGTCATTCCGCTGTCGCTAAAATACACGGGATAGGGGCATTCTGCCGTCGCCATGAACACTTCACCGAAGTCACCCTTGCGTTTTGAGGGCACAGTGACGACGATCATGTCGGCCATGAGGACGTATTCGTACCAGCCCTTTTTCTTGAGTAGTGTGACGGATTTTTTGAGGTCCGCCTCGATCCGGCGTTCAAATTTGCGCAAGCGTGAGGGGACGAGGAAGATCATCCCCTCAATATCGCGGATGTCGTAGGACACCCCAGCGAGTGTCAACTTTTTCACCGCGTCTCCTCATGTGCGTCTTTACGTTGTTTACTTGATAAACAGTTACGGGTCAAGCGAAAACATACAAGGTGAGACCGGAAAAATACAAGGCCCGACCTTAAGAATCAATCCCCAAGGTCGGACCTTGTATTTTTCCACCTTGTACGCTCACCGAGTATTTCCGTCTGCACCTCGTTTTATTGGGAGCGTCCAAAATACCCCGTGGCTCTGCCACGGGGATGAATGGACGCAAGATATGTTGGAGCGGGCGGTGGCCCGCACCTCTTCCAAAAAACTTGCCCGTGGTTCCGCCCGCCAAATACCCCGCGGTCTTTGCCGCGGGAATTGGACGGGCGGACAAGTTTATACAAGGTCGGACCTTGTATTTCAGAAAAAAACCCCAGTGTTGGGGTTCGGATGTTGGCTATGAATGAATGCCGGCGATCTTGAGCGCGCGGATGAATCGGGTGATCCCGATACCGCCTCCGCAACGGGGAAAAAATTTTAGGCCAAGAAACTCTTTGAGTTCTCTCTTGACTCGCTCGCGGGTGAATTGCGAGTAGAGGATATCGCGGTACATCCCGTCGCTGATGGTGTCGAAGAGATGCGCCATCTCTTTCGGATCCGTTGACCGCTCTGCCGAACCGATGGTTTCGATGCCACAGAGCAGTACATCGACTTTTTTTGCGATCCCGTTCTCTCGTTTCATGTTCCAGAATGGCGATGTGGTTTCTGGAAAGTCGGTAAGCAGAACTGCTTGTCCGTGTGTCTCGCAAAGTTTCGCTTCTTCGACGTCAGTGAGTTCGGAAATCCCATACATGAGCGCCGCGTCTCTATAGGCGACCTCCGGAAAGCTCTGTGCAGGACCGAAACCCGAGAATTCCAGAAGTTCCTTTTCAAGCCGCTTCAGTTCCTCGATGCCCCCATGTGTCTCGAATTCGAACATGGGGAAGATGAGGTTGTGCCGTCCGTCTTTGGGTTTGGGCTCATTCCGGTAACTGGTGCTGACGCAAAAGTATCCCGGAACGCTAGGCTCGGTCAGGAGCTCCCACTCAAGATGCATTTGTCCGGTCTGTGGCAAGGGCCATAGTTCTCCGGCGTAAGCGAATTGGCCGATCGTGCGAGGATCTTCGCATGCGGCGAGAATGGAAAGTCTGTGCTGAACCGGTGTTTCAACAAAACCCTTTTTTTCGACAAAAAATCCACGCAAGATTCGCATCGCCGCATGATAATCTCTCGGCGAAATCGGGTCGATGTACCGTGTTTTGCGGTTGGACATTCCACACCCCCTTTCTCTTTAGGAAAGAACCCTGGGGCATTTTTCCAGAGTTTATCGGCATTGTCAATCTTTGTTATACTGTGCGAATGACTGACATCATTCCCGCCATCATGCCTGATTCGTATGATGACCTCGTTCTCAAGGCCGCTCGTGTGCGCGGGCTGGTCCCCTTGGCCCAGATCGATATTATGGACGGCACGTTCGTTCCGTCAAAGAGTTGGCCTTATGCGACGGGCGGGGTGAAGAAGGACGAGCATTTCCTCGCGCTTTCCCGTCAGGATGAGGGGATGCCCTTTTGGGAGGAACTCGACTACGAGATTGACCTTATGATCCTAGAGCCGGAGAAGCACATTGACGAGTGGCTGCCAATCGGTGCGAGCCGACTTATCTTTCATGTCGAGGCGGTCAAGGATATCGACGCGTTTCGAGGGCATGACGTCTTTAAAGAGGGTGCGCGAGATATCAACGGAGAAAAGGTCGTAGAGATCGGGTTGGCCATAAATCCCGACACTTCGCCCGAGCTCCTTGAGCCCTACATAAAACAGATAGATTTCGTGCAGTGCATGGGAATTGCGAAGATCGGCTACCAAGGCCAGCCCTTCGACGAGCGCGTCCTCGAACAAGTGAACAAGCTTCGGGTGAAGTATCCCAACCTCAAAATCAGCGTGGACGGTGGGGTCAGCCTCGATACCGTCCCCTTACTTAAGGCCGCCGGAGCGAACCGTCTTGTGGCGGGATCGGCCGTTTTCGGCGCCGAAAATACGGCCCTTGCCGTCAAAGAACTCAAAAGGGCCTAAGCCTCCCAAAGTCCACTTTGTGGATAGGTTTTTTGGTTTTGCTGGGATACAATAGAGAGGTATCTATGGAACATTTGCATGACGAGCGCATCAAAGAGCTTGAACTAAAAGCCAACGATATACGACAGACCATCATCGAAATGCTAATCGAGGCTGGTTCGGGGCACACCGCCGGTCCTCTCGGCATGGCGGACGTCTTCACGCTTCTCTATTTCCATGCGCTTCGACACGACCCGAAACACCCCGAGTGGTCGGAGCGGGATCGGCTCATTCTCTCGAACGGCCACATTTGCCCTGTTCTCTATGCAACGATGGCGCATGCGGGATATTTTTCCGTCGAGGAATGCAAGACCTTGCGCAAGTTCGGCTCGCGTCTTCAGGGTCATCCGCATCGCGAGTGGCTTCCCGCGCTTGAGACATCGTCGGGTCCTTTGGGTTCCGGACTTTCGCAGGCGGTCGGCATGGCGCTTGCCGAGCGGATGGATCATGGGAAGCAATCAAGCAAGTTCTTTTATTGCATGCTTGGCGACGGCGAACTTGATTGCGGACAAATCTGGGAAGCGGTAATGCTCGCCGGAAAGGAGAAACTGCACAATTTGATCGGCATCATCGACCGCAACAACATCCAGATCGACGGCTTTACAGAAGACATTATGCCGCTTGAGCCCTTGAAAGATAAGTGGGAATCTTTCGGCTGGCACGTACAAGAGATCGATGGACACAACATGGAAGCGATCAATAATGCTATTCAAGAAGCAAAGGCAATTTTTAATAAACCGTCCGTCATCATTGCACACACCATTCCCGGAAAAGGCGTTGACTTCACCGAGCGGCGCTTCGAATGGCACGGCAATCCGCCGGGCAAAGGCCCCGTCGATGTGGTGCCGAAGGAGAAGCAGGGCGTAGAGGCGTTGAATGAACTTAGGACACTGCGCGGTCTTATCAGGTCTGAACATGAATGACATGGCCGATCAAAAACTCAACCCCAAACTTTTTGACAAGGATGTCGAGCAGGCGCCGATACGGAAAGGTTTCGGCGAAGGATTGCTACAAGCAGGCGAGGAAGATCCGCGCGTGGTTGCTCTGTGTGCTGACCTTACGGAGTCAACGACGATGATTCGTTTCGCGAAAAAGTTTCCCGCACGTTTTGTGAATGTCGGCATCGGCGAGCAGTCGATGGCCTCGGTTGCGAGCGGCATGTCAGCGATGGGGAAGATCCCGTTCTTTTCTTCCTATGCGATGTTCTCGCCGGGAAGAAACTGGGAGCAGATTAGAACGACAATTGCCTACAACAATCGCAATTGCAAAATTATTGGAAGCCACGCGGGAATCTCTGTTGGCCCTGACGGTGGTACGCATCAGGCGGTAGAAGATATTGCCATTACACGAGTTATTCCGCGGATGGTGGTGATCGCCCCGTGCGATTCCATTGAGGCAAAGAAAGCGACGCTTGCCGCCGCAAAATATGACGGGCCAGTCTATATTCGTCTCGCCCGTGAAGGAACGCCGATCGTCACCACCCTCGACACCCCGTTTGCTATTGGCAAAGCGGAAATATTTTTTACTCCCAAGAATGGCCTAGAAATCAAGGTGGGGATAATCGCGACGGGCTCATTGGTTTATAATGCCATCATGGCCGCGAAGGAGCTTGAGGCGGCCGGAATAGGGGCGAAGGTGCTCAATTTGCCGACTATAAAGCCGCTTGATGAAGAAGCGGTCCTCGCGCTCGCCAAGGAAGCCGGTGCCATTGTTTCCGTCGAGGAGCATCAACGCAAAGGCGGCATGGGAAGCGCGGTCGCGGAGTATCTTGTACAGGTGCACCCCACGAAACAGGCGTTCATCGGCGTCGATGACAAGTTCGGCCAGTCGGGGACGCCGAGCGAGCTCGTGGAGCACTATGGTATGGGAATAAGCGCCATCGTGAGTGCGGCAAAGAAACTTGTGAGTCAGTCCTGAAATACAAGGTCTAACCTTGGGGATTAATTCTTAAGGTCGGACCTTGTATTTCACAGACCATTGTTAAAAATATTTATGCAGAACAAAAAGATTCTTATGAAAAAGAGCATAGTAGCGGCGGTGGCAGTTCTTTTTTTTGTAGGCCTCGCGGTTTCGGTGGCGTATGCGACCTCAATCACCGGCAGTCCGTGGACGATAAACATCACCGGGTCAGGGGCGCAGATCAACTGGACGACTGATATAGCCTCGGATTCACAAGTGAATTACGGATTGGCATCCGACAATCTCAGCGGCTATTCTACGAGCCGTTGTGACGGCGGCGGCATGGTCCTTACGCACTGTGTCAATTTGACGGGCCTCTCACCGAGTACGCTTTATTACTATAAGGTAACCTCCTGCGCGGAGGGACAGGGGTGCGGTGAGGCATCGAACACTTTTACCTCTACGAGCGGTGGTGGAGGCGGGGGCGGGCCACCGGCCGCACCGACGGGCTTCACGAACGGCACACCGACCTCCACGTCGATTCCGCTCTCTTGGAATGCCTCGGCGAATGCAACGCATTATTATCTTGAGCGCGAGGTCGCCAATTCACAATCGTGGAGCGGGTTGCCGCAACAAACCGGAACTTCACACACGGATACGGATCTCGCTTCGGCGACGACATACAACTATCGCATCGAGGCCTGTCGCGAAGGGTACGGTTGTTCCGACTATGTCTATCTTATGGGCGTTTCAACTCCTGCGGCGCCCGATACCACTGCACCGTCGATGCCCACCGGTCTATACACCTCCACTGTTTCCTCATCGCAGGTCAATCTCTACTGGACTTCCTCGACCGATAACGTGAGCGTCACGGGATATAAGGTC
>MHLS01000018.1:7125-7455 GCA_001819095.1 Candidatus Lloydbacteria bacterium RIFCSPLOWO2_02_FULL_54_12 | reverse complement strand
ACCGTCACTTCTCCCTACTACAACGACACCGGCCTCGCCGCGGGCATGAGCTATTCGTATACAGTGAAGGCCTACGATGCGGCCGGGAACGAGTCACCCGTTTCTTCCTCGGTGAACGGCAATACGTCTTCCGGCGGAGAGGGCGATACGACAGCGCCCACCACCCCAATCGGACTCGCCTCGTCCGGAATAACGTCCTCACAGATCGTTCTTACTTGGACCGCTTCTACCGATAACGTGGGCGTCACGGGGTACAAGGTTTACCGCAACGGCACCTATCTGTTCACGGTGACGACGACCAATCTTACTGAAACGATGCTCTCGGCGGCT
>MHLS01000018.1:0-7118 GCA_001819095.1 Candidatus Lloydbacteria bacterium RIFCSPLOWO2_02_FULL_54_12 | reverse complement strand
CATCAAAGCAGTCGACGCGGCGGGGAATGTGTCGGAGCAATCTGCGACAGTGAACGCGACGACACTTGCCGGCGGCGGAGGAGGCGACACCACTGCGCCCACCACTCCGACCGGCCTTGGGGCGGCCTCCATGTCTTCTTCGCAGATCAACCTTTCTTGGACCGCTTCAACAGACAACGTGGGTGTGGCGGGGTACAAGATCTATCGGAACGGTACGTATCTCCTCACCGTCACTTCGCCGAACTATTCCAACACAGGGCTCTCGCCGAGCACGAACTATTCATATTACGTGAAGGCAATTGACGCGGCGGGGAATGAGTCGACGTCCTCGAATACGGCGAATTCGACGACATTGAGCGGTGGGGGGGGCGACACTGCCGATACGCAGTCACCCACGACCCCGACCGGACTTGTGGCGACAAAAGATGTGCATAACGAGGTCGACCTCTCTTGGACAGCTTCGACCGACAATGTCGGTGTCAGTATGTACCACGTTCTTCGAAGTCAAAGCGGAGTCTGGTCCTACATCGGCCAATCGACGAATACGACCTACATTGACCTCACGGTAACGCCGTCAACATCCTACTACTACGCGGTCAAGGCATACGATGCCGCAGGCTATTATTCCGCGACGAGCACGCCGCTCTTTCTCAACACTCCTGCCGCACCGACCGGAGGGACGACTTACCCGCCCTCTCCCACGATGCCGACCGCCTATTTCGTTCCGAACGGGTCCTATGGCTCAAGCACGAACATCATGTGGACGGATGTGTCCAACGAGACCTCGTACAAGGTCTATGAACGCGTGCAAGGAAGCGGAAGCGGCTCTTGGGTGCTTGCGAAGATCCGCACTTCTCCCGACGGACTTGTTGACGCGATCTACGCCGCCAACACCGTCTCGGTACAGGTGCGTGCGTATTTGTTCGGCACCTATGAGTATAAAGTGTCTGCCTGCAATTCGTACGGCTGTTCCGATTCCCCGAGCGTTTCTGTGACAATGGGGGGCACCACCACCACGACGACTACAACCAACGAGTGGACCCAAATAGCTCCTTCTTATCTGCGTCTTGGGGGCACGCCAAGTATTTCGGGAATCCCTCTTGCGTGGAACGACAACTCAACCAATGAAGACAAGTTCAACCTTGAGCGACAGATATCCGGCGGCAATTTCGTCGGGGCATTCCTCGTCCAACTTGGCGCTAATGCGACTTCCCACACTGATACCACTGCGGTAAGCGGAGTTTATTATGACTACCGTGTTCAGGCGTGCCGTTCCGGTGGCGGTTGCACCGACTTTGCTTACCTAAGCGGTGTCGGTACATCCGGAATGGTCAGTACGACCACCACAACGGGCTCGGTACCGACCGCACCGTCGAGCCTGCGCTTGATCCCGCCGCCCTCACCGCCACAGATTGCTTTTGCATGGAACGACAATTCGACCAACGAAGACAAGTGGAATATCGAGCGCAGCGTGGCGGGAATGTACTACTGGACGGCAATTACGCAAATCACCACCGCCAACGTGGTTTCGTATACCGACTCGACACCCGTGCGCGGAACCTATTATGACTACCGCGTTCAGGCGTGTCGCTCCGGCTACGGCTGCTCACCCAGTGCATACCTCTATGGTGTTGCTACTCCGGAAACAGCGGGCACTCCCACCGGAATTGCGTCGACCACAACTTCAGGCAGTGCAAGCGTGTCCGTGATCCGCGGCATCTCGTTCTGTGACGGATCGCTCGGAAAGACCCCGTTCACGCTGTCGGTGATGCCGTACGGTGCAGCATTCTTTAAAGTGATCATGACCTTGCCGAATCCCGTTAGCACCATCGTTGCGCCCGGAACATATTCGCTTCCGAACGGGTCTTATCGTTGGGAGGCCGTCGCATATACCGGCTACACACTTTCAGGAAAAACGAGCGAGAACTTCGTGCTGGATCAGTATTGCTCGGGTACGACAAGCACCACCACAACGACGACCATTAATCCGGAGATTGCAACGACCATTACCGAACAACCCCCGACCCAAACCTTTAAGCCGTACATCTTGCTGAACGGTGATGCTTTCGTCCGAGTGCCGTATGGTGGAACATACGACGAAAAAGGTGCGAGGGGATATTTGACTCCCGAGGGTTCCGCAATCGCCCCAAAGCGCCTGCTCGGAGGACTTGATACAAAAGTGCCCGGATCCTACACGATTACGTATCAATTATTGAGTCCCACGACCGGCATTGTCGTCGCAAGTCTCACACGCACCGTTATCGTCGAACCCATGCCGATCGTGCAAACGAGTTCCGACACAACTCTTTTCACCGGAACGACCATACAGCCTCCGCCTACCGCCCCGTCTGTTGACATGATCACGACGGTTGAACAGTACGAGCACTACTGCGACGATCCGGCGCATGCGCTCGAGTGTCAGTCCTATGCAAATCAAAAGATCGTTGTCTCGGTGACGAATGCGACCGCACCTGTCGTCGTTGGCATCTCGCAGGAGGCGTTTGACAACGTTCCGGTGGGGGAGGTTTTCCAAGAAGTTTCACTCCCGTCCACCATTACCGATGCGACCCAGTTGAACGCGGTCTGCGCGCAATCGGAATACGTCAATACCTGTACCAAGTTTCTCGTTGACCAGGGCGTACTCTCTAAGGAAGAAGCCGCAAGCCAGGTAAGGCAAGTGTTCGCGCAAGCAGAGGATGTGACGAAGATATTTGCGGAACGTATCGGTGCACGTGCGTTCGAGGACACGGATAACGATACCATCACCAACTACGATGAGGTGAACATCTACAAAACGGACCCCAATAAAGCAGATACGAACGGCGACGGCGTGAAGGACGGCGAACAACTGCTCTTGGGCCAAGATCCGGCGGCACCAAAGGCGCCTCCTGCCCCCCTTGCCCCGTCCGCTTTTCCGACGTCGACCGCCCCCGTAGCGCCGGTCATCATTGTTCCGGAGAAAAAAACGGCATATGAAGACCCGCGTTTCGCCGGCAACGTCAAGAAAGAGATATTTACGGCGGGAACGGTCAAAGCCGAACCGATAGCGCCGCCTGCGGGCGCCCCCGAGGACACAGCGAAGTCGAAGATCACGCTCGGAGGCAAGGCGCTTCCCAACAGTTTCGTTACGATCTACATCTTCTCGGAGCCTATTGTTGTGACGATAAAGACCGATGCGGCGGGCGCGTGGACGTATACGCTTGATAAAGAGCTTCCGGACGGCACGCACGAGGTCTATAGCGCGATCACCGACGCGGGCGGTCGCATTCTCGCGAAATCCGAACCTCTGCCGTTCGTGAAAACCGCCGCCGCCGTTTCGCTTGGGTCGGCGATTCTTTTGCCGCCGGAGAACCAGGAGCCGGGTTTCTTCTCCGGCACGTCGCTCTACGCGCTCATCTTCATTATGGTGGGCGTCATCGGTCTTGGCGTGTCGGTCATGGGATTCATTGCGAGCCGTAGAAAAGAGGGCGGCGGCGGGTCACCGCCGGCGGCTTCGGCGTAGAAACAAGACTCCGAGGTGAGTCCTTGGCTTGGAAAAGCTTGTCCCCGTTTGAGGGGAGTCTCTCCTCGGAGACTGTTCCGAAAAGGTTTTTCCGGAGACGAAAAAGTTGATCATGGACAAACTTATAGAAATATTCTCTCGCGGCGCGTCGTTCGTGCGGAACAACCCGCAGATCATCTACACGCTTTTTCTGGCGGTAGCTGTTCCGCTCGCTTTCTTTTTCACGAGCGAACAGTTCTTGAAGATCGCGCGTGACCAGCAGAATCGTCTTGAGCGCAGTCGCATCGGAGTGCTTCAGGACGTCTTCGTCCTTTTTGCGAAGTGGCATATCGACGAGCCACAATTTTTGAGCGATCGCGTGCGCGTTATCGTTCACGAGACGGAAACACTGACGAACTTCAAGGTCCTGCGTACGGGAGACGGCGAGACCTTCCCTGTCGTTGTGTCGACGAACAAGGATGAAGAGGGGACGTCGATCACTCCTGACCCCCTTACGTCGTCTCTCATCGGTTTCGCCATGTCACAGCCGAGCCAATCGTTCGCTTCCGAATATTTCGAAGGAGGGATGCGCTATTGGAGAAGCGCCCGTGCAATCACCGCAACGACCTCGAATATTCCGGCAGGGTATGTGCTCACCGACCTCTCCATGGCCGATGCTGATGCGGTGTCGCACCGGAACATCCTGAACGCCTATATCACGCTTGCACTCATTATCCTCCTCATCATCGTTCTTTTGGCGAGACAGGCGCGGATCATCGACTATGCGACCCTCTACGAGCGCCTGAAGGAAGTCGACCAGATGAAGGATGACTTCGTTTCGATGGCCGCCCACGAACTTCGTTCGCCTCTCACCATCATCCGCGGATATACCGACATGCTCAAAGAAGAGCAGATCTCCGACGACGCAAAAGAAAATTTGAAGCACATCGACCGTTCGGCAACGCAGTTGAATTCATTGATCGGCGACATCCTCGATGTGGCGCGGCTTCAAGAGGGACGATTGTCGTTCAACTACCAGACCGTTGACGTTGCGGAGGCTATCGGAGTTATCGTTGAGTCCTTCATGAAACCCGCAGCGGACAAGGGGCTCAAGCTCTCGTATGAAAAGATACCGCTTCCTCCGATCTCGGTCGACCCGGATCGGTTCCGCCAGGTGGCGATCAATCTCGTCGGGAATGCCATCAAGTACACTCCGAAAGGCGAGGTGCGGGTCATCACCGCGTCGGAAGGGGGACGCGTCAGCATTCGCGTTTCGGATACCGGCATGGGTATCTCCGCCGAAGAGCAGAAGAAACTGTTTCAAAAGTTTTACCGTATCAAAAGCGAGGAGACCCGCGAGATCACGGGCACGGGTTTGGGCCTATGGATCACAAGCCAGATGGTGCAGACGATGAAGGGAGTCATCTCCGTCGAGTCCATCAAAGGAAAAGGTACGGACTTCATCGTGAGTTTTCCCGCATTGCAGGCGAACCCCTAACGACGGTCGTGGGGGATAAAAAAACCGCAACAAGGGCGTTGTCGCGGCGGTGTTCGGACGTCGGGCGGGTTCAATGGGGCGGAGGGTAAATGGTCTCTTGTTGTGTGTTGAGAAGGAATCGATCTGTGACCTCAATCAACTCCGGCCGGCTGGGATCGTTTTTTACTCCCAGATGAACCTCGATCGCACCCAGAGTTTTGGGAATAAGTACCCTGTGCTCGATCACTCCGTTCGCGGGTGTGATTGCTTGCACTACCATCTTTCCGTTCTCGTCCCATAGTATGAAATAGGGAAGCGAAACGGCAATGCGTCCGGAGATCCGCACCCTCAAATCTGCGCCTTGAGACCCTTCGATCGTGAGGCGCGGGTCAATGATGACGCGGCGCAGGAACGTTTGTGCGACGAATGCCGTTTTCCAACCTTGGTATGAGCCGTATGCCCCACCGATCGCCATGTGCGTGAACTCCGGATTGAGGATGTTGGCACGGTGGCCGGGTGAGTCCATCCACCAGTCGACCATGTTGGCGGCGAGTCTTTCCGCGCTAAGACCCGAGACCGAATGGCGGAAAACGTTCTCGCCCGCATAGACCGCACTGATGCGCGCCTGCCAGTTTCTCTCCGGCGGTGTCCGCCGACCTTCCGTCGGCGATTGGTGGGCCATGTATTCGAGCTTCGCCATATCTTCCGCATGGCCTCTAGCCGAGACCTCCGCTTGACGGTCCCACAAAAGTACTTTTGCGCCGTACGCCGCTCGTGCTTGGTTAGTCTTCTCGAATACTCGCCGCTCGATATCCGTGATATCCGCCTGTGTTTCTCCGGCGGCGACGAGGCCAACGACGAGGAAAACGACGAAGCAGAGGGATTTATACCCCATCTTCCATCTCCGTTTTTGAACTATCGGCTGTGAATATAGTATAAGACATTTACAATTTGTCAAATTTTTTTAACGACCAAGAAAAAAGCTCCCGGCAAGTTGCGCGGGAGCCTATTGAGATGTCTTCAGTACTGGCTAACCGTTCCGTTAGCGCGAGGCGTTGCAGCGATCGTTCTTGACGTCGAGTCTGCGCGCAAGATTGCACGCGGAGCGGAGCGCATTCGCGGCGCCCGCGACCGACTGGTCGGTCACTGCGGCTTTGACCGCGCCCATGGCCTTGTCGGCCTTGCCGAACTCATCCGCAAGCCACTTGTCGGAGAGTTCCTTCCGGAGCGTGGTCATTTCGGCGGTCGGTTTGTCGACCGCTTCCTCGGCCGTTTCGATCGCGCGCAGTGCTTCGCGGTAGTTCCCTGCAGTGAGCGCGGTGCGCGCATCGGCGAGAAGTTTCGTCGTGTCCGGCGCCTTGCGCGCTGCTTGCTCGATGGCGCGATAGGCGTCCACAGCGGCCTTCCGTTTCTCGGTGACTCCCATCGACTTGCCGATTTCGGTATTCGCGAACTGTCCGAGCGCGCTGTGCGCTTTTTCGATCCCGTCCACGTCTTTCTTGGCCACAGCGTCGTCGAGGTCTTTGACGGCCTTTTCGATGACCGGTTTGACGGCGGCGGTAATCTCGGAATTCTGCGCGGACGAAAGGGGGACGCCCAGATCGCCGGCAATCCGCTCCGTGATCATGAGGTAGCGCACGCGATCTTCACCTTGGTAGTTCGCCGTGAGCGCCCCGAAGAGCGTGTCGACGGTCTTTCTCGCGCGTTCACAGTACTCTTTCGAGAACGACGTGGTCGCGCCCCGAAGTGATTTCGTCGCGCTGACCATGCCTTCGAGCGCGTTGAGGAGTGCGTCGCCCTTTGCGTTCGCCATGGTGGCGGCAAGTCGCGTCACGTCTGCGTCATGCTTCGTGTATGCCTGCGCGACTGCGGCCTCGTCATCTTTCGTCGGGGCACAGGATGGCGCCGCGGCGGCAAATGCGGGGAAGAGGGAAACGACGGCGATTGCGATGGTGGTACGAACTCGGTTGATTGGTGTCACGGTACTCCTTTCGGTGGTGTGGTGGGTGGTACAGCCGTTCTTGAAACTAACATACCCACGAAATACGCACAAGGAGGCCACGCTCTTTTCAGAGATAATACCCAAAATCACCGGTTTATTCCCCGGTGTTTTTTGTACCCTTTTTCTTTCTCTTCGGAGCAATCGTCGACTCAAGAAAG
>MHLS01000017.1:12030-37680 GCA_001819095.1 Candidatus Lloydbacteria bacterium RIFCSPLOWO2_02_FULL_54_12 | reverse complement strand
GATTGCTCCGAAGAGAAAGAAAAAGGGTACAAAAAACACCGGGGAATAAACCGGTGATTTTGGGTATTATCTCAAAAATGTCGTCGTAGCGATTATCTGTATCGCCGCGGCATACTACCTGGCGAAGTGGATCATCCTGCGAAAGGAGAGCGCACTTTCCGCCGGTGATGTTCTCGCGATCGCAATGGGGTGGGGCGGTGGCGTCGCGGTCACCTATTTCTTCACCAAAGATGTCGTCGTAGCAATCATCTGTATCGCCGCGGCATACTACATGGCGAAGTGGATCATCCTCAAGAAAGAAGTCGAGGGCTAGACAAGCGAGTCGGCAAATCGAAAGGCGCCCCTTGGGCGCCTTTAACTTTTTTCAAAATGTTTTGGTATATTTACTGGCGTGAGCCAGAATGCCACGGGCGTAAGCCCGTGGATAAATGGCCACAACAATCAGTGTGCGCGGTGGCGCACTCCTCTTCCAGAAGAACAACCCCGGTGCCGCCCGCGAAATGCCCCGCCCGTAAGGGCGGGGATAGACGGGCGGCATGTTTTACTTCTTCTTGGTCTCTTTCTCTTTCTTTTCTTTTGCCTCAACTTTTGCCACCTCTTTCTTGGCATCCTTTCGTGCTTCCGCTTTCTTTGTAGCCTTCACTTTCTTTTTGAGCACATCAATGACAAGACGCCCGCGGTACTTTCCGCACTGGAGACAGACGCGATGCATCAAATGCTGTGCGCCACAGTCCTTGCAGGCGACAAAACGTGCACCTTTCAGGGCGTGATGCGAACGGCGATTCGCCGTATGCGCCCGCGTATGTCTCATGTGGACTACCATAGTGTTCTAGAGTATAGGGATAAATAGAAAGATGTCAAACCGACCGAAATTCTGCTATGTTTTTACCTGATGTTTAAATGACGCGCATAAAAATACAAGGTCGAACCTTAATGCTGTTTCCTCAAGGTTCGACCTTGTATTTTTTTAGAAACGAGCGGCGGTGGAAGGGCGAAAACCCATGCTTTTTGAGCGCTCGGTAATGCGCCTTCGTGCCGTAGCCTTTATGTGCTCTGAATCCGTAGTGCGGGTACTTTTTGTCGAGGCGCACCATTTTCCTGTCACGGAGTACTTTTGCAACGACCGAGGCCATCGCGATAACCGTTTTCTTTGCGTCACCGTGAATGATGGTCTTCTGTCGTTCGTACGCTTTCGGCGCGTAGAGCCCCCCGTCAAGAAGCACGGTACATGAATTCGGTGAGACCTTGAGTTTTTTGAGCGAGCGCATAAGCGCAAGGCGGATCGCGAACACGATCCCCTTTCTGTCGATGACGTTCGCCGAAACAAAAGAGGCGGCGAACCGGAGACCGTCGACACGCGCGAGTGATATTCGTGCGTACCACCTCTCGCGGGCTTCCGGAGAAAGTTGCTTTGATTCTTTTATGGAACGAAACTGTCTCACAACCGCCGGCGTGGCGGCGAGCGCACCGACGGCAACGGGGCCGGCCAAGGGACCACGACCGACCTCGTCGATGCCGACGAAATATTTCGGCGCATGTGTACGCATTGCCTCCACTATAACAAAGACCCCGACGCTTGCGCGCACAGGATCTGTTTGTCGACCTATTCGAGATGGAAATGTTTTCCGAAACGTTCCTTGAATTCCGCGAACACTTTGTCGTTGATCCGTTTGTGCCAGACACCGACCCACAACCAATACGGGACCGTCGCAAAGAAAACAACGGTAATGAAACTGAATATCGGGTGTCGCGCCTCTAGCGTGGATCCCGCGAACACGAAACACAAAAAGATCGCGAACATTACTTGCTGAAGCAGTCGAACATGACCGCGCAGTCGAATGGTACACGGATCTTCCGCGAGCATTGTTCGCCACGCACGAGTGAGTTCGCGCAACCGTTCCTCGTCACCGTCCAACTCACCCTTCTTTCGCACTCGTTCCGGATTACCGACAAATACGGCAGGGGCGAAGAGCTTGGAGATGCCGGAGCGGATGGCATCGCAGGCGCGCCTGACAGCGCAAGACACCTTTGAGAGGACCGTTGCGATGGTTTCGAAGATCTTTTCGGGGTCCACACACCCTCCTTCGTACAAGCGTACGCTTGTGTCCACCTTCTGATGAAGTTAGCACGGCCGCCGGTAAATGCAACCGCGGATGCTCGGGTCAGGAAAGGTACAAGGGGGGGCGTACAAGGTGTGTCCGCCTAAAGCGGAAAGGTTCCGCTTTGTACGTTAAAACCGGCCATTAGCCGGTCTTTTTGTCACAAAAACGGGTCTTTTCCGTTCTGCGCACGATAATCTGCATCCTCTTTCTCTTCGAGACGTCGCCACTCGTCGCCGTACTTTTGGTGGAACTCCTCCAGAAGGCGCCTTTCTGCGGCGGCATACCAACCGAAGAGTTTCGCGGCGCAACAGAGGAAGACGGCCGCCGAGCCGAAAAAGAACCATACGTACGGTGAATCATTGGGCTTTCCGTCGCTTAGAACAACGATCGTACCAAGCACAAGGATGACGGCAAACATGAAAATACGGGCAAGACGAGCGGTCCTTCTCATTGCCTCATCTTCGTCATGGAACTTCGACCAGATGCGATCGAGTTCAAGCCGTCGTTTCTTGTCCCATTCGGTGAACTGGAGGTGATCCATGGCCACTTCCTCCCCGTAACTTCCAGAATACATGCTATCACCCTCCTCGGGGAGCGCAAACCTCCCGTTCTCACCCCGCGGAGCAGGCACCAATCCTTATCCGACGGCGGCCGTCTGGGCGCTGTCCCATGAACGAGACTTTTCCACAGGATTTTTTTGACGTCCCCTCTGCTATAATCCGAACATGAGTATGCCTCCCACCCCCGCCGCAGAAAAAGAAACAAAGGGGGACGGAACGCGCTTCGTACATCTGCACACACACTCGCACTATTCACTCCTTGACGGACTTTCCAAGGTCGACGACATCGTCGGACTCGCAAAAAAATATGATATGCCCGCGGTCGCACTCACCGACCACGGCGCGATGTACGGCGCAATCGAATTCTATAAAGCATGCGTTGCGGCGGGAGTGAAGCCAATCATCGGCGTCGAGGCGTACATCGCCAACCGCACGCGTCACGACAAAGAGCCCGGCATCGACAACAAACGCTATCACCTCACGCTCCTCGCAAAGAACAACCAAGGCTATCGCAACCTCGTGAAATTGACCACGCTCGCGCACATCGAAGGCTACTACTACAAACCGCGCATGGACAAGGATATTCTCCGTGAATATTCGGACGGGTTGATCGCGCTCTCGGGTTGTCCCGCAGGCGAGCTCGGGCGTGCGCTTCAACACGGCAAACTTGAACGCGCAGAAGAGATCGTGCGCGAGTATCAGGAGATCTTCGGAAAAGAAAATTATTTTCTTGAGATCATGGACCACCCGGAAGTGGAGTACGCGGAGAATATCAAAAAGGGCCTGCTCGCACTTTCAAAAAAAATGGACATCCCGCTTGTCGCCACGCAAGACTCGCATTGTCCGACCAAAGAACATGCGCGCGCGCACAAGACGCTTGTCGCGATCTCGACCCATACCGACGTCTCCGACACCGCGATCTTCTCGGGTGAGGGCGACTATCACTTCATCACCACCGAAGAAGCGCTTGTAAAATTCCGCGACGTGCCCGACGCGGTCGCGAACACGATGAAGGTCGCGGAGCTCTGCAACATCACACTCGACCTCGGACGCTGGGTATTTCCGGAACTCAAATTCGAAAAGGGTGACAACGCCGACGACGAACTCTCTACGCTCGCTGATGAAGGATTCGCATTCCGCGAGCTTGAAAAAACTCCGGCCATCCGCGAGCGGCTCGAGTACGAACTTGAGGTCATCAAGAACAAGGGGTATTCGCCGTACTTTCTCGTCGTTGCAGATCTGTTGAGATTCGCCCGTGAAAACGACATCTACACCACGGTCCGCGGCTCCGCGGCGGGTTCGCTGGTCACCTACCTGACGGGGATCACCAACGTGGATCCTATCGAATTCCAACTCCCGTTCGAACGCTTTTTGAACCCGTTTCGGCCTTCGGCACCCGATATCGATATGGATTTTGCGGACAACCGGCGTGAAGAGGTGCTCGACTATGCAAAGAAGAAATACGGGGCGGAACATGTCGCGCAGATCGGCACTTTCGGCACGATGATGGCGCGCGGCGCCGTGCGCGACGTAGCGCGTGCAATGGGAAAGCCGTACGACTTGGGCGACAAGATCGCCAAGCTCATCCCCATGGGCTCTCAAGGGTTCCCGATGACGATCGACCACGCGATGGAGCTCGAGCCGGACTTGAAGCGCCTCTACAACACCGACGGCGAAGTGCGCGAGGTCGTCGACATCGCCAAAAAACTCGAAGGGTGTGTGCGACACGTTTCCGTCCACGCCGCGGGTGTCGTCATCTCACCCACACCCCTGATTGACTTTGTGCCGACGCAGTACGACCCGAAGGGCGGCAAGGTGATCACACAATACGACATGTATTCCATCGAAGACGCGGGACTTTTGAAGTTCGACTTCCTCGGCATCCGCAACCTCGCGATCCTCGGTGACGCGGTCCGGCTCACGAAAGAACACCGCGGTCTCGACGTCAATATCGAAAAGATCCCCTTCGATGACAAAAAGACCTTCGCCATGCTTGCGCGCGGCGAGACGATCGGCCTCTTCCAACTGAACGGAACGGGAATGACAAAACATCTCATGGAGATGAGGCCGACGACGGTCCACGACATCAACGTCATGGTCGCGCTCTATCGCCCCGGACCGATGCAGACCATCGACGAATATATCGCGCGCAAGAACGGCAAACATCCGACGGTCTATTATCATCCGAAGATGCGGAAGTATCTCGACAAAACATACGGGCTCCTTGTCTACCAAGACGATCTCCTCTTTACTGCAATCGAGCTCGCCGGATACGACTGGGGCGAGGTGGATAAATTCAGGAAGGCGGTCGGAAAAAAGATACCCGCAGAGATGGCAAAACAGCATAAAATCTTCGTCGCAGGCTGTCAAAAGACGAGCGGGATGAGCGAAGCGGAAGCAGAGCGGATGTGGAAACTCTTCGAGCCGTTCCAAGGCTACGGATTCAACAAGGCGCACGCGGCCTGTTATGGGCGCGTCGCATATCAGACCGGCTACATGAAAGCGAACTTCCCCGCCGAATATATGACCGCCGTACTTTCCGCCGAAGCGGGTGACACGGAGAAGATCTCCGAGATCATCACCGAATGCAAACGTATGGCTATCCCCGTGCTTCCGCCGGACATCAATGCAAGTTTCGCACGCTTCACGGTGATCAAGGGTTCACCCCCCAAAACTTTTCAAAGCGAAAGTGCAAACATGACCTTGGTCGCTCCCGACACTCAACACACCGAACACCCCCCTGTCTCATCCCAGAAAAGTTTAGTGGGGCAAGTAAAAGACCAGATCCGCTTCGGACTCTTTACCATAAAGAACCTTGGCGAGGCGATCGGGGAGGCGATCATCACCGAGCGGACAAAGAGCGGCCCCTACCTCACCTTCAGCGATTTCCTTGAGCGCGTCCAGCACAAAGACCTCAACAAAAAGTCGCTCGAATCGCTCATTCGCGCGGGTGCCTTCGACACGCTCGGCGAAGAGCGTGGCGCGCTACTCCATAACGTCGACGCGGCCCTCGAGTATCACAAGGAACACGGACGCACCCAAGACAGCGCGCAGATATCGCTTTTTTCCGTCGTCCAGGACGAGCATGCTCGCCCGAAACTGCGCCTGAAGGCCGCTCCGGAGATCTCCATGGAAGAGAAACTGGCATGGGAAAAAGAACTCCTTGGTCTTTATGTGTCCGGGCATCCGCTCGAGAAACATCGTGAGAAACTGGAGAGAGGCGGCGCAAGCATCAAACAAGTTTCAGAAGACCTCCGGGACGGCATGAGCACGATCGTCGCCGGTATCATCGAGGAACACAAGATGGTCATCACGAAGAAGAACGAACACATGGTCTTCATGAGGATCGCCGACTTCACCGGTTCAATCGAGGTCGTTGTATTCCCCCGCACGCTCGCCGAATGCAAAGAGCTAATCGGCCCCGATAAGATGGTCGCCATCAGGGGGCGCTTTTCGAAACGCAACGACGCGCCGTCGATCATTGCGGAGAAGATACGCGCGCTTTAATTCCACGGGAAACACAAGGTCTCCCACTACGTGGGCAGTACACCTTTTCGATTTTTCGGAAATAATCTGAAAAGGTCTTGCACTCTGGCTCCCGCAGACGGGTTCCCAATAAGCCAGAGTTCACCTTGAGCATCAATGCCTAAGGTTCGACCTTGTGTTTAGGAATGGTGAGAAAAAACCGCGCTTCACAGAAGCGCGGCGTTCAAATTGGGAAACGGTGCGAACATGATAACGAGCTCGCGGCGTATCCCCGGACACGTGGAGATGATATGCGCGATGCATGCACGAAGCGCCGGATACGCTTTTGTTGCGTCCAAACGGCCTTTCTTTTCCAGTCCCACAAAGATCGCAGCGGCGTTCCAAATATCCGCCTTAAGCAGAGTGGTCTCGCCCGCTTTTGCTTTCGCTATGCTCTCCTCGACTTCCCGAGTCGCCTCAAGAAGCGCCTCCTCGTTGAAGGGGTCGAGGCTGAACGAAGCGACGGCGCGGATGTGGTCTTTGAGTTCCATCTGGGCCTTCCGCATCAGTGCTTCCTCGTGTTCGAGGACAACGATGGGACAAGGTCCTCTGCAAGGATGACGGAGAGTCCGGCGCGAACTTCTTCGGCAAGTCCGGCGTTTTCATTCGCGCATCGCGCGAGCACCAGCGCGTTCAATGCAACGCACGCGCGTTTCACTTCCGGTGCATACTCTCCGCGCACCAGAAGAAGCGTGGCCGACGCGGCGAGCTTCTTCACGATCTCGCCCGCTTCGCCGAGGCAGATATTCTCCTCGATCTCTTCACAGAAAGCTTTGTGCTCCCGGATCTGCTCATCATCCACGTGCTCCCCCATCGCGGCTGCGACTCGCTTCAATTGCTCTTCGATCTCCATCACATTCCTCAAAAAAACACTCTCTCACTAAACTGACACAACGGCCGACATTCGTCAACGAGCCCGTTTTTCCGCACCTCCGATCCGTGTTATCATGCCCATTATGCCCGACGACAAGCTTCATAATATCCGCCATACGCTTGCACACCTTCTGGCGATGGCGGCAAAGGAGTTCGACCCTGCCGTTAAACTCGGCATCGGCCCCGTGACCGACGACGGGTTCTACTACGACTTCCAATTCACTAAGGCACCGACGTCGGATGACTTGAAAGAGATGGAGAAAACGATGCGTAAACTCGTGAATAAGAAGTTGCCGATGGGAGGGCGGGAGATTGACAAGGCGGAAGGGGAAAAACTGTTCTCCGGACAACCGTTCAAACTTGAACTCCTTGCTGAATACGCCACCGAGGGCAAGACGCTCACCGCATACACCAGCGGCGACTTCACCGACCTCTGCAAAGGGGGCCACGTCGAAAATACCGGGGAAATAGCGGCCGATGCGTTCAAGCTCACGCGCATCGCGGGCGCATATTGGCGCGGAAGCGAAAAGAACCCGCAGCTCACGCGCATTTACGGTCTCGCTTTTTCAAGCCGAAAAGAACTCGACCTGCACCTCCACATGCTCGAAGAGGCAAAGAAGCGCGACCACCGCAAGCTCGGCAAAGAGCTCGGGCTTTTCGTTTTTTCAGACCTTGTCGGAGCGGGACTTCCCTTGTGGACACCGAAAGGCACGATCGTGCGCGAATTGTTGAATGATTACGTCTGGGAATTACGAAAAGCGCGCGGCTACCAAAAAGTGACCATCCCCCACATCACCAGGAAGGCGCTTTACGAAACATCGGGACACTGGAAAAAGTTTTCAGACGAGTTGTTCCGCATAACGACCCGCGAAGGCCACGAATACGCGATGAAGCCCATGAACTGCCCGCATCACGCGCAGATATTTGCCGCTGAGCCGAAAAGTTATCGGGATATGCCGGTGCGCTATTCGGAAACGACCATGGTCTACCGCGACGAACAGTCCGGCGAGCTTTCCGGACTCACGCGCGTTCTTTCCATCACGCAGGACGACGCGCACGTCTTCTGCCGCGAGTCGCAGATCGCAGACGAGATATTCGCCATCTGGGATATCGTCGACGAGTTTTACGGCGCCTTCGGGTACACGGAGCGCCGCGTACGATTCTCGCGCCACGATCCGGAAAAATTCGAGAAGTACCTCGGAACTCCCGATATCTGGAAAAAGGCCGAGGGCGCGATCCGCGATCTCATGACGAAGCGCGGGGGGGAATATATCGACGGCGCCGGCGAGGCGGCGATGTACGGCCCCAAAATCGACTTCCTTGCGAAAGACTCGCTCGGTCGAACGTTTCAGGTCGCAACGATACAGTTAGACTTCAATCAACCCGCGAATTTCGGTCTGGTCTCTACGAATGAAAAAGGCGAGAAGGAGCAAGTGGTTATGATCCACTGCGCGATCATGGGCTCGATCGAACGGTTCACCGCTGCCTTGATTGAACATACCGGCGGCAACTTCCCACTCTGGCTTTCCCCCGTCCAAGTCGCCGTCTTACCCATCGGCGAAGCGCATCTCGCTTTCGCCGGAGAGATAGCTGAAAAACTCAAAGACCGCGGTTTTCGCGTCGAATTCTCCGCCGAAAGCGAGTCCCTCGGCAAGAAGGTCCGCTGGGTCAAGATGCAAAAGATCCCTTACACGGTGGTCGTGGGCGACGCCGAGGTCGCCAAGAAAGCGATCACTCTCGAGTCGCGCGACAAGGGCAAGCTGGGAGAATTTCCCCTCGAGGAACTACTGCACTTTCTCCAAGAAGAAGCTACCGCCAAGCGCTAGAAACACACGATCCAACATACGAGGTCGAACCTTGAAGAATCGATTCCTAAGGTTCGACCTCGTATGTTAAGAAGTCACCACTTCGAGATCCGACCTTGTATTTCGCCGCCGAGCGTCCTCCTTGCCACAATCATGGCTCCCTTTATACTGGGTAAAGAGTCCTTTTCAACGCGCCGGGGAGACAATGGAATACTATCCGATGTGGCCGACCAAGCGGGTGGAAGGATCGCACAGTCTTCCCCTCGGCGTTCAGATCATCTACGGAGAAAATGACCGCGAAGAACTGCTTCACATCCTCGCCTTTCTCCAGACGAGTCTTGCGCTCGACGACGCGGAACTCAATCGGGACGTCGACGGCGACGACCCGCGTTTCCCGTACGTCTGGCAGGACATGGAGTCGGCGTCGTTCAAACGGCTCTTGCTTGCGGTTGCCGAGGGAGGTGAGACGGAAGGGACAATCAACCTCGGATTCCTTTATGCGCATCAGCTTATCTTCCGCGCATACAAGGAACACCTCGCCGATGATACATCGGTTGCCGACGGTCTCAAGCAATTCTATGCGGCGATCGAACGGGACTATTTTGGAACTCCCGCCTCGTTTCACTAACAATCCGCTTCAGGCGGATTTTCTATTTACACGTCCAGATTTGCCAACTTGGCGTTTGACGTGATGAACGACTTCCTCGGTCCGACTTCGCTCCCCATCAAAAGATCGAAGATCTTGTCCGCCTCTCGGGCATCGTTAATAGTGACTTGCTTGAGTATTCTTCGCGCGGGGTCCATCGTTGTTTCCCACAACTCTTCCGAGTTCATTTCGCCGAGACCCTTGTAGCGCTGAATGTGCAATTTAAGGGTGCGCTTTTCCTTTCCGTCACCCTCCGCCTTTTCTTCATGTTCGTCCCCCTCTTCGACAGTGTCGCCCCCGCCCTCAAGATGAGCGTCCACTTCGATAGCATTCGGATCGATCTTCTCTTTTGCAAGGAACGCCTCTTTTTCCTGTTCAACATAAAAATAGTGCGTCTCCTTTCCTTTTTTTGCTTTGTATAAAGGCGGTTGAGCAATATAGATGTGCCCAGCGTCCAAGAGCGGACGAAAGTGACGATAAAGGAGCGTGAGAAGAAGCGTTCGAATGTGCGCACCGTCAACGTCGGCATCGGTGGCAATGATGATCTTGTGGTAGCGCAGTTTCTTGATGTCGAAGACGTCGCCGATCGCGGTACCCATCGCGACGACGAGATTCCTGATCTGCTCCGACGCGAGCATCTTGTCGAGACGCGCCCGCTCGATGTTTAGGATCTTGCCGCGAAGCGGGAGTATCGCTTGTGTCCGCCGATCGCGTCCGGTCTTTGCCGTGCCGCCGGCGGAGTCTCCCTCGACAATGAAGAGCTCCGACTCCTCGGCGCTCCGGCTTTGGCAGTCCGCGAGCTTTCCGGGCAGGGTCATGCCTTCAAGCGCGCCCTTGCGGAGAACCGAATCTTTTGCCGCCTTTGCCGCTTTTCGCGCCTTTTGCGCCAGAACGACCTTTTCAAGGATCGACTTCGCATCGTCGGGATGTTCCTCGAGGTACGCGGCGAACGCCGTCGCAAAGACCGTTTCCGTGGCACTGCGAGCCTCGACAGAGCCGAGTTTCGCCTTCGTCTGTCCTTCGAATTGAATCTCCGGCATCTTGATGGAGATGACCGCCGTCAGTCCCTCGCGCACGTCGTCGCCCGTAAATCCGTCAGCATCTTTGCCGCTGTTCTTTTTCACATAGTCGTTCAATGTGCGCGTGAGCGCAGTGCGAAAGCCGGTGACGTGCATGCCGCCTTCGGGATTTGCCGTATTGTTCGCGAACGCGACCTCACGCGAGGTGACGTCGTCGACGTACTGAAGTGCGATCTCAACGTTCACCTTTCCCTCCTGTTTCTCCACATAAAAGATCTCGCGATGGAGCGGCGTCTGGAATTTGTTGTAGAAACGCACCATCGAATACAGTCCTCCTTCGAAATAGAACGACATCGACGGAACGTTGTATCCCTCGTACTTCAGGTAAAAAGCGCCGTCGGCGTCGACCTTCCCTTGGTACTCGCGCAGATCGAGGATGTTCACTTCAAGCCCTTTGGAAAGATAGGCCTGCTGACGAAGATGGCTCACAATCTCCCCCCAGTTCCATTTGATCTCGCTGAAGATCTCCGGATCGGGATCAAAAAGAACGACCGTGCCGCGGCATTTGGAAACACCGATCTTTCTCACTTTCGCTTTCGGCTTTCCGCGCACATGCTCCTGCACGAATTCTCCACCGTCGCGGTGCACGTTCACCTTCGCGTATTGGCTCAAAGCGTTCACCACCGAAGCGCCGACGCCATGGAGGCCACCGGAGACTTTATAGCCGCTGTGTTCTCCTCCGAATTTTCCTCCCGCATGGAGCGTGGTGAAGACCGTCTGGAGCGTTGAGACCTTTGTTGCCTTATGTATCTCGACTGGAATGCCGCGACCGTTATCCACGATGCGTACGCAATTTCCGGGGAGAAGCGCAACCTCGATGCGATTACAAAAGCCGCCCATCGCCTCATCGCGCGAGTTATCAAAAATTTCCCAAATCAGGTGATGAAGTCCTTCCACTCCGGTAGAGCCGATATACATTCCCGGCCGCTTGCGCACGGGCTCAAGTCCTTGAAGCACGGTAATCTCCTCCGCGCCATACTTCGCTTTAAGCGGACTTGTCGTGAACGAAGTCGAACCGGTTGGTTTCTTGCTACCGACTTTCCCGTCCGCCTTTGATTGAATACGTGTCAATTTTATCTTTTTTTTGTCTTTTTTGGCCATATTTTACGCACGAATGTCTGCCTTAGGCAGACAAGTTTTGATAAGATAATTTTAGCAAAAAACGGCTTTATATCAATCGAATTCCTGGCATTATCCATCGGGGCGAGAACGGCGCAAAAGCGTTCAAAACACCCCTCTACGGCAAGGCGTTTTGGGGGATCTTGATTTGACTTCAGTGAATATATATGGTACACTTTTCACGGTTTATTTCATTCAATCGGAAGGGGAAGGATCATGGGCTGGTCAACGCAATCACTCATCGACCATGCGCGCGGTGAAGCGAGTTTCGAAGCGACCTATGAAAAGGTCGAAACGCACACCATGAAGGGCGCGTGCACGGAATGCCAAAAGCCCTTCGACCTCACGTTCAAGTTCGTCAACGACCAACCGGTCGACTGTCAGGATAACTACGAGTGCTCCTGCAGGAAATTCTGGATCTGGCCGGAATTCAACGAGTGGTCGTATCGCGGATAGGAACACACGAGACTCGAGGCCGCGCCATGTGCGCGGCTATTTTCTTTTCTCATTGACAATACGAAACTCTGGAGTAGTTTAAAACCTGCGACCGATGGTCGTGATGTACCTTTCAAATCAACCAACCTAAAGGAGGTATCCCGATGGGAACCAAACCTGCGACAACGTATTACCGTCCGGCTCTTCGTGTATTTGCAACGTTTCACCGCAACGAGAGGCGGCCACCGGAAGCACTGCGGGAAGACCTTGAAAAGATTATCGGTGACACTGCGCAAGAATACCCGTGGCGCACCGATTACTACCTCGAAAACAAAAACGGGGTTTTCAAATTCGAGCGGTTCAACTCCAATGTTTCTGCGGAATTTCGCTGGATAATACGAGACAAACGGAGCGACTGGAACTCACCGAACGACATTGAGTTCAAGCTGTCATTGTCAGGCGCGATCAAAGGATCGCAGATTCTCTCGATCATCCGACACGGGGAAATGCTCGGCAGGATTATTTCCGCCCGCTACTCCACACTGCGCTCCCTCATCGTACACGCGTGTTTCGAGGCGCCGGCGTATGAGATCTCACAGCGATCTCCAGAGCCCGGCGACATCGTGGAGAGAAGTTCTTCTCCTGGAAAGTATTTTTATTTTGATTCCCTTGATGCTGATTGCCGTACTCTGGTTCGGCGTATGTGTCATGTCACCTGTATCGAAAACATCGGAAAGATATCTGACCGCATAACGACGCCTTGGGCTGATAATATCTTTACCTCCGTTGACCACCTACCACAGCTCACAACGGAGGAAAGTTCACGTCTGGTATACGGAATGAACATCGGCCCACGCGAACCCCTCATCGCCAAGTGGCGGCCAGGGTACGAAGGTCTCAACGCGCCAACCACAGACACACAAGGAAGTGACATCCCGATGAGCCCTCCGGCATCGTAATCAGCTTTTAGTTTCATCCCCCGCATGTCGGGGGATTTTTATTTGGCAAGTGATCTATTCTCAAATTCTTAAGAATTTGAGAATAGCTATTTTCACGTCGAAAATGCAAGGTGGAAAAGACGGCCAGACCCTCCAAGGTCTCACCTTTGCGTAAAGCCCCAAGGAGAGACCTTCGGCCGTCTTCCACCTTGTACTCCAACGATCCTAAACCCGCACCTGCCAAGCGGCATTCGCGGACTGTAACGCTTTCACCACATTGTCATACACTGCATTCGCTTCGGCGTCTTCGAGAGTGCGCTCGAAAGACTGGAGCACCATGCGAAAGGCGAATGATTTTTTGTCTTCTTTCTCGAAGGTATCGAAAAGGTAGATTTTCTGCGCCAACTCCCCTGCGTTCGCAGTCACAATAGCCTCAACGTCTTCCACCTTTGTCTCCTTCGGCACCCACAGCGCCACATCGCGGACAATGTGTGGGAATTTTGAGAATGCTTTGTAAATAACGCTACGCTCTGCACCAGCAAGTGTTTCATTCGCAAGTGGCTCCGGCAACTGGACGATGGAGGCGTCAAAATCTATCTCGCACATATCCGGAATTCCCCCGTCTGGTACTATGACGACCACGTCACTCTCCTTGACGCCAAGTAAAGACATTATTTCTGTAAGTGACGTCCACAACCCTGCTTTCTTTTTATTCGATCCAAGGGCCAAATGGAATTGCTCGTCCCTTTCAGTAAAGACGTTTCCAAATTCAAAGATGTCAACAGTAGCTGTCCCGAGTATTGGTGCACTACGACCATTGGTCATGAGAGCGGCAGCAAGACCCGTCGTTGCCGCCATCCTTTCGCGCATGTAAGGGCGGTCATCTCCGACTGGATTCAATACTTCCACGCCATCACCTTTGTCGGATGAGAACGAATATGTATACACCTCCGAAAAACCGCGTTCGACGAGGAAATTGCGCACCTTGTTCGCATAGTAGAGTCGCTTGTTAGGAAGGCCTTTTCTGCCGAGGTTCGGCAATGTCGGCGTTATCTTGTCGTAACCATAATGCCGGCCCACCTCTTCGACAAGGTCCTCTTTGATGCGAATGTCGAGACGAGAGACGGGAGGCGTAACGACGTACGCCCCGCTCTTCGCTTCGTGCGCGAAACCGGCATGCGCGAGCCTTCCGAGCACTTCCCCGACGTCCTTTTCCGTCATTGCACTTCCCAAGAGCCCGTTCAGCTCCGAAAGCGTCACCGAGACGGGTAGAGAGTGCGGTTCAGGATGGGGGTAGACATCGCTTTTTGTGCCGATCTTTGCGGTTGGAAGCATTTTTTGTAACTCCGACAATGCAAGCTCCACCGCCTCCCCCGCCAATTCGCTCGTCATGCCGTTCTCGTAACGCTTGGAGGCGTCGGTTTTGATACTGTGCTTGGTCGAGGTCTTGCGCGTCTCGGTCGGGTCGAAGTTCGCGCATTCAAAGATGATAGAGGATGTCTCCGCGTCAACTTCCGCCTTTTTGCCCCCCTTCACGCCCGCAAGCGCGAGCACCGCCTCGTCGTCGGCGATTACGAGCTCGGTGCCGTCGAAGATGAGGTCCTTGCCGTCAAGCGTCGTCATTGTTTCACCGGACTTTGCAAGACGTACCGTAATCCCCCCCGCGACCTTTGCCGCGTCGAAAGCGTGCATCGGCTGTCCGAGGTCAAAGAGGATGAAATTCGTAAGGTCAACGATGTTCGAGATGGAGCGTTGACCGACCGAGGCGAGCCTCTCTTCCAACCACTTGGGCGATGCGCCGACGGCAACACCGTCAACGCGAACGCCGATATAGCGCAGGCAACGTTTGGGATCCTCGATCGCCACACGCACGGCGGGAACGGAAGGGTTTAAGGGCAACCCTTTAGATACTGGATTCTCAAGGATTGCCCTTGGATGCATGGGGATGTCAAAAAGCGCGGCGATCTCTCGTGCCATACCGCGGTGCGAAAGCGCGTCGTGTGCGCGATTGGGAAGTACCTTAATGTCAAAAATTGCGGCGCCCTCGTGCGTTTCCACGCCCTCCACTTCAAAGGACTTCGTGGTGATGGTGCGTGCAAGTTCCTCCGCGCCGAGTAGCGGCTTGTCGAGATGCTCTTGCAACCATTTATGTGAATATTTCATGGCTAGAATTGACTGACGACGCGGAGATCACCGTTATAAAGCAGGCGCACATCGTCGATCCCCCAGCGGAGCATGGCAATGCGGTCGAGCCCGCCGCCGAATGCGAACCCTTGATACTTCGTCGGGTCAACGCCCACCGCTTCGAGCACTTTGGGATGCACCATCCCCGCACCCATGATCTCGATCCAGCCCGCACCTCTGCAGATGGAACAGCCCGCGTCCTTCTCTTTCCCCGTTGGAAGACACTTGAAACACTGCATATCCACCTCAACACCCGGCTCGACGAACGGGAAGAAGCTCGTACGAAAGCGCACTGCGGTTTCACCACCGAAGAGTTCCGAGAAGAACTTCCCGAGCACGCCTTTCAGCATTCCGAGCGTCACATCCTTACCCACCAAAAGCCCTTCCACCTGAAAGAATTGTGCTTCATGCGTCGCGTCTGTGGCTTCGTTCCTGAAGACCTTGCCGGGCACGACGATAGCGTAGGGCGGCTCTATGCCTGCCTTCATTTTCCTTTCCATGTAGCGTATCTGGACAGGAGAAGTGTGCGTACGGAGGAGATGCCGCTCGGTGTCGCCCGAGCGCGGCTTTATCCAAAACGTGTCCTGCATATCACGCGACGGGTGGTCCTTGGGGACGTTTAGGGCATCAAAATTGTAGTATTCGGTTTCCAGTTCGGGGCCGTCTTCAATGTCAAAACCCAGGTCCGTGAAGATGCGGGCAATATCGTCGATAAGTATCGAAATGGGGTGAAAATGTCCGCGAGCCTTCGATGGTTCCATCGCATCATTATATGCGAAAAACGCCCGAAATCCAGAGAATATCGGGCCGACACGCTCGGCGCGAGAAGTTCGTGTCCGTCGGAGACGCGTAGCCTACAAGGTTACGCTCGGGGTCGCTTGCGGCAGGACCTCTTCCGGCTGATCCAACGTGAGGACAACCGTGAGAATGAGCACCAAGAAGAACGCGATGAGTGAAAAAACGAGCACAAATTTGCACATCATGCACTTGCCCTTCTTCGCCTCGGGTGAACCCTCCGTCGACTTTGACACGTTAACATTCTGCAACTCTGGGTTGTTCATGTTTTTTATTTAGGATTCAATAATTTCCGGAGCCGCCTCCCGGGCTTGAACCGGGGACCTACGGTTTACAAAACCGTTGCTCTACCAGCTGAGCTAAGGCGGCGTGAATCAGTTGTAACAAAAAATCGCCGAGATGGCGAGCGACCTAAATTTCCCGACCGAAGGGAGTTGGAAATTGGGGAGTCCCGTGGGGCGACCAATTTTTCTTAGAGGTATCCCTCTTAGAAAAATAGGAGTCCCGTGGGGCGTAAGTCAAAATACAAGGTCGAACCTTGAGCATCAATTCTTAAGGTTCGACCTTGTATTTTGTTAAGGGTCGAGCCTTGTACTCTTACATTTTCTCGCGATCCTTTTCGCCGAGAGACTCCTTGTACTCCGCGATGCGCTTCAGAAAAAATGAGGAGGAGCCTCCTTTCTCCGTCGCAACGCGGCCAAACGCCTTTTCAATAAGCATATTGTGACCCTTCTTGAGCAGTATGCCGCTTTCGACGACGATACGCTCGCCATGCGGACGAAGTAGTACAGCTCTACGCCAAAGCATCTCGCCCGTCTCCCGCAATTCTTCGACCACGAGGTCGCCAAAGTTACCGTCGGCCACATGGGGCGAAGGCGTAAATGCGTCCCTTTTGCGGTGTGCATAGAGCACTATGCCGATAAGCGCGACAAGCGAGAGGGTCCAAAGCGCAACAAGGAATGACATATAGAGAAAGTTCTTATTTTCGAAGAGAGGCCTTTCAAAGCCAAGGACTCACCTCGAAAAATGTTCTATTTACCCGCAACAAAACGTGTGAAGCGCACTAACTCCGTGTTCTCTCCGAACTTCTGCACCGCGCCCTTCACCAAATCGCCAACGGTCACCTCGGGGTTCTTCACGAACGGCTGTTCGACGAGCGTCTGTTCTTTGAAGTAGGTGTCGAGCTTCCCCTGAAGCACCTTTTCTTTAATGGCCGTCGGTTTATCGAGCTTCGCGACCTCGTCTTGGAAGAACGCCGTTGCCTTCGCGCGATCTTCCTCCGTCACGTCGGTCAAACGGTTGTATTTCGGATTCATGGCCGCAATATGCATGGCGATCTCGTACGCCAGTTTCTTGAAATCTTCGTTCTTGGCGACAAAATCGGTCTCGCATGCAAGTTCCACCAAGACCCCGACCGAACCGCCTGCGTGGATATACGCCGCTATCACGCCCGCGCCGAGCGTACGGTCGCCCTTTTTTGCGGCGATCTCACCGCTCTTCTTTCGGAGCGCCATGCGCGCTTTGTCCATATCGCCTTTTGCTTCCTCGAGCGCCTTCTTCACCTGCATGACGGAAACTCCCGTTTCGTCACGAAGCTCTTTGATCTGGTCCATGGTGACTTCCATATGTGCAGTGTTGTTCGCGAAATAAAATGTGGACAAAAAACGGCGCTTCTATCGCGCTCATCGGGGTACGCAGTCTATGCTTTCTGTTTTGCGCCTTCGAGGTAGGCACCGCGAAGCTCCTCGAGAAAATACCGCACGCTCTTCAGCGCCGAATCGTTGGCGAGAATAGGATAAGTGATCTCGCTTGCGTCACAGTCGGAATTGAGGAGTGCAATCATTTCCACCTTCATTTTGGTCGCCTCGGCGACGGCGATGTGCTCTTCGCGCGGGTCAACGATAACGACCGCCGCAGGCAGCCCTTCGAGAGCCGAGATACCACCGAACTCCGTTTGAAGTTTCGCCATTTCACGCTCGAAGAGCAGGCGCTCTTTTTTCGTATATTTCTCGAGTTCACCCTTGGCGAATTTATCAGAAAGGTCTTTGAGACGCGCAGTGCGCTTCTTGATCTCACCCCAGTTCGTGAGGGTCCCGCCGATCCAGCGCTCGGTCACAACGGGCATGGGAATAGATTTGGACACCTCAAGTACAATGGCGTTGATCTCCGGCTTCGTTCCGACAAAAAGGACGGTCTTCCCGAGTTTGCCCAGTTCATGCAAGCGCGCCTTTGCCGTCTCAAGCATGCGCACGGTCTCCAAAAGATCGATGATGTCGACACCGTTCTTTGCACCGTAGAGGTACGGGCGCACCGACGAGTGCCGGCGTGCGCGGGAATAGCCGAAATGCGCTCCGGCATTGAACATCGCTTCGATTGTGGCGTTGTCAGGTTGTGTTGCGGTGTCAGACATATTGATTTTTATGATGTGGGGAGTTTAACAAATGGATACTCGGATGGCAAGCGGCACGCTAAAGAGCGCGAATCGCCCATCCACGGGGTGAATCCACGGGAATTACCCGAATACCCGAAGAAATACAAGGTCGAACCTTAGGAATCAATTCTTCAAGGTTCGACCTTGTATTTCTTTCTCGTCATTCCTCTTCCCCTTCCGCAGGGCCCAATGTGCCCGCTTTCGCCCGCTCGGCAAGCGTTTCTACGATATCCCCGATATCGCCCTGAAAGATACCCTCGATATTATGCCACGATTCCTTGATGCGGTGGTCAGTGACACGGTCCTGAAGCGTGTTGTAAGTGCGTATCTTCTCGGAACGATCGCCGGTGCCTATTTGGGAGCGGGCATCGGCGTTTTTCTTAAGTTCTTCCTCGTCCTTCAGCTGTTCAAGTTTTGCCACCAAGATCGACATCGCCTTCTCACGATTTTTGAGTTGTGAGCGTTCAACGGAGCAATGCACGTGAATACCGGAGGGCTTGTGCACCAGATGCACTGCGGTCTCGACCTTGTTCACATTCTGCCCGCCGGCGCCTCCCGAACGTGTAAAACTCATCTCAATATCGGCAGGACTAATGGTGACCGTGGCCTTCTTTCTGATGGGAAGCACGATGACGGAGGCGGTCGAGGTGTGAATACGTCCCGACTTCTCCGTGGCGGGAACACGCTGAATGCGATGGACGCCCGTTTCAAAGCGCAGAAGGTCGTACGCGCCGTCGCCCGTCAATTCGAACGTCGCCTCCTTGTAGCCACCAAGCTCGCTTTGGGACTCATCGATTGGCCGGAACGACCAGCCGCTTTTGGTCGCGAAACGCCCGTACATAAGGGCGAGGTCCTGCGCGAAGATCGCCGCCTCTTCCCCGCCGACGCCCGCGCGCACTTCCAAGACCAGATCCCGCGGCTTTTCTTCCTCCGCTTTGTCTTCCCGAAAGATGGCGTCCATCTTCTCCTCAAGTTCCTTCCGTGCACCCTCGATCGAACCCAATTCCTCTCTCGCTAATTCCGCCATGTCCGGATCTCCGCCCATCTTTTTCAATTCTTCTGCCTGCGCCGAAAGACGCTCGTACTCCTCCGCGAGGTATTTGGTCTTATAATTTTTCTTGTAGAGTTCGAGGTCCATACCAATTTTATGCGCAAAAAACCGGCCCGAACGTACAAGGTCGGACCTTGAAGAATTAATTCCTAAGGTCCGACCTTGTACGTTTTCAGTTCAACGGGGTTATTTCCCTTTCTTGGGCTTCGTGGAGGCCGCAGCGCGGCGTGCCTTGAACTTCTCCACCCGTCCGGCGGTATCCATGACCTTCTCCAAACCGCTAAAGAGCGGGTGACACTGCGAGCAGATCTCCATGTCAATCGCCTCTTTGGTCGAGCCGACGATAAACTCCGCCCCGCAGGCGCAGGTTGCTTTTGCTTTCGGAAAGTATTTCGGGTGAATGTCCGCTTTCATATGTAGTCAGTGATTAGTCGCTAGTCTCTAGGTAATTCAACACCTTGATGCAAAACACTCTATCAAAATATGGTTTTTTGGGCAAGCCCCGCCCCGCAAAACACCTTAAAACCGATGAAGTGCTGGGAACATCCGCTTTAGTGTAAATATACGTTAGCGCGTTTCACAGAATGCGTAATTCTGGATGAGATATTAGGCGTCGAGGAACGATGCCTCCCGAGGCGTACTTCCCAGTACGACGAGCGGGGCTCGTTCTGAAGACAACGACATAGCTCGCCAGAATTACGTATTCTGTAAGGGGTCGATCATGGTTTCTTGGATAATGGCAGCCTTACTCATTACCTGATTTCCGTACGTCGCCGCCCAACTCGAACGACTGCATTTAGAGCCCGAAAAATATCGACATGCCGCATCACGCTCTGCACTGTATGAACCGGACTTGGCACCCAACTCCGAAAGATATATACCCGCCGCCATGAATGCGTCGCGGGCGCGCCACGGGTCCGCCGTGTCGATACTAAGAGCTTTCTCTATCTTAGTCTTGAACAACATCCATGTGGAAGGAATAAATTGCGCCGCGCCCATCGCCCCTCCCCAGCCCACCGACTGCGGACACGAAACGAGTGTGTTCCACGGGTCGCGCCCAAGTTCGCTCGTGATCGAAAGAAAGGGCGGAATGTCGCGCGACGGATTCATCACCTTGAGAATGACGTTTCCGGTCCGTACGCCGACGCCGGCACCGGTCGCCTGATTCTTGAGATAACATGACCCCTGATTCTTGCCGAAGCTTGATTCCTGCTGAAAGATCGCAAGGAGAAAAGCGGGGCGAACGCCGGTCTTCGTCGAAACGGTGACCGCATAATCATACGCCTGTCCGAACGAGATCTCACCCGTGTCACGGAGCGCAAAAAGCGCGGCGCGTATCTCCGCAGCGCGCGCCTTGCGGTCGGCGAGCACCTTCGCATATCCTTTTTGTTTATTCTTCGTGATGGCCAAGAGGACCGTCTTGGCCTTTTCGTTAGCCTCGACCAGACGCTTGTTGCGCTCCAATTCCGCCTTTGCGTCCATCTCTTGTGCCTGTCTCTCTTCAAGCGCCTCTTGTGCGGCCTGATTCTCGAGCTTGGCGCTCTTCAAGGCCTCCGACGAGTTCTTAAGCCCTGCGCGGATAGCGTCGAAGGAGTCGAGGTCGAGGAAAAAGTCCGAGAGGTCCTTTCCGGAGAGCAATACCTCGAGTGCGCCTGCCTGATCGATCTCGTTCGTTTTTCTTATCAGTTGGGCAAGCGACTGTTTTTCCCGATCGATGCGCTTCCCCAGCTCACGCACGGTCTTCGATTTCTCGAGGATGCCGGCGCCAAGACGGGAGATCTGAAGATTCTTCGCCTTGATGTTCAGGTTCGCGCGGTCGATGGTCGCGTTCAGAAGCCTGATGTCGCGGTCAAGGCTTGCGCTCTCGGTGGAGAGAGTCGAGATCGTGTTGGATAGTCCCGCAATCTCCTGATTGATATCGGCAAGTTCCTGCTCAAGGGCGGCCTGTTTTTCCGCCGTAGAATCGGTCTGCGCAAAAAGAAGCCCGGGTGAAAGAAGGGTGACGAATGCACAAACAAGTAACAATTCCCGCTTAGCAAGTGAATCAAGGCGCATGCCTTCATTATACCCTCAAAATACAAGGTCGGACCTTGGGGATTGATTCCTAAGGTCAGACCTTGTATTTTTTCTGGAGTTCCTTCTTGTTCCTGATGTCTACGAAGACTTCTCTTTTGCAGGTGCGCCTTTCTTTGCAGAAGGAGGAGCCGCTTCGCCCTCGCCACCCTCTTCTTCTTTCTTTCCCTTCTTTTCCACTTCGATTGCTGAAAGGTCGATCGGTGCGACCGGCGCCTCCTCTTCCTCTTTAGGAACCGTGACGCCCGCCACAGTTTCGGAGAGCGGAACGAGCGCCTTCACACCTTCGCCGAGATCGAGATCGCCGACCGTAATATCGCTTTCGAGATCGACCAACTTTGAGAGATCGACAGTGATCTGTTGGGGGAGTTTTGCCGGAAGCGCCTCAATGCGCAACTCGTGCATGACCCTCATCACGATACCGCCGAGTTTTTCTGCCGGAGCGATGCCGACAAATTCGAGCGGAACGTCGACCTGTAGCTTCTGGTCTTTGGCAATCACGTAAAAATCAATGTGTATCGGGTTGCCGATCACCGGATCAAGCGCCACATCGTGGATCAGCGCATCAAAAGCACCCTTGGGCGTGGCAAGAGAAATAATGGTCGATTCGCCGGCCTCATCGTAGACCTTCCCGAATGCTAATGCGTCGACCGCAACGGGAGTGGACTCCTTCCCTTTCCCGTAAAAAACTGCGGGGACCTTCCCCTGCTTCCTCACCATTTTCGGATTCACTTTCACGTCTCGCGCTTCTGCGTTGAGCGTTATCATAATCTCAAAAATTATCTCGTAATTAACGCCCACAGTAGCAAAAATCGCTATTTTTGACAACACTCCGATGCCGTCTCCGCACAGCGCTACACCAAAAACTTCATGCGAAATGTTTGTCAAATGTCGTCTTCCGTGTCCTGGGTTATTATCCGTTGCACCAGTGCCGCGCTCTTCCTGTAAAATGATACTGGAGCAGTTCTACACACCAGAAGGAGAGAATACCGTGAAACGACTTGTGGCGCTTACCGCGCTCGTGTTTGTGTTTGTCATCAATACCGCCTTTGCGGCGACGCCGACGACAGAGCCGTCGCTTCCGGGAGACTTGGCCACGTGGCAAAAAGAATCAGCCACATGCACCAAGCATGCCGGAAAAACGCTTGTATCGAGCGACTACGTACAAATGGCCGCCGACTCGCTCAAGGTCATGATGGTCATTACGCTGAACGGCGAGAAGGTCGTGCAGGGCGAGGTGACGCAAGGCGCCAACCCGAAATTCGTCATCTATGTGCGCAACTCGCCGGAGAAAAACTGGCTCGCGTACACCCAAAAAGAAAATGCGGAAGCCTTCAAGCGCTTCCTCGACGAGGTCGGACTCACGCAAGAACAGTTCAACGCTTGCGGCGAGTAACTTCGCACCGATCCGCCTTTGGCCTGTATACGCAGGCAGGCGGATTTTTTATTAGAAGCATCCAGAATACCCCGCTCCTCTGCCGCAGGGTCAACGAAATATAAGGTCCGACTTTAAGAATCAATCCCCAAGGTCGGACCTTATATTTCGCTTAGGCTGTCTTTATTATTGCACCAAATTCGGCGGAGTTTTACCGTCGAAGAATGCGATGAGATTTTCTGCGGCTAGTCGCGCCATTTCTCCGCGCGTTGTTTCAGTCGCCGAGGCGATATGGGGAGTAAGGACGGCATTCTCGCACTCCGTAAGCCCGGGTGCCGTCTTCGGCTCACTCTCGTACACATCAAGACCTGCACCGGCGATGGTGCCCGACTTGAGCGCTTCCACGAGCGCCGCCTCGTCGACGACGGGGCCGCGCGAGGTATTGACGAGGTACGCGGTCTTTTTCATCAACTTCAATCGTTCGGCATTGATGAGATGTTTCGTCGAATCAAGAAGCGGCACGTGCACGGAGACCACATCGGCCTCCTTGAGGACTTCCTCGGGAGTCGCGCAAAATTTTGCACCGGTCTCTTTTTCAAACTCCGTATTCTGCTTCACATCATAGTATATGACGTTCATCTCGAATCCCTTCTGACAATGGAACGCGAGCCGCGAGCCGATGCGTCCGGCACCCAAGACGCCAAGTGTCTTTCCTTTCAAGTCGGCGCCCAACAACTGCATCGGGCCCCATCCGCCCCACTTGCCGCTTCTCATCAACCGGTCACCCTCCGCGGTGCGCGTCGCGACGGCCATGATGAGCGCCATGGCGTGCTCTGCCACCGTATTCGTCAGCGCGCCGGGTGTATTCGTAATCGTGACGCCGCGCTTCTTCGCTTCGGCGACGTCAATATTGTTGAATCCGACCGCATAATTGGCAAAAATCTTCGCGGACGGAACCGCGGCGAACGTCTCCGCGTTGATGGTATCGGTCAGAAGGCACAGCACGCCGTCGTAGGATCTCTTCCGAAGCGCACCTAGCAATTCTTCCTTGGTGAGCACACCGTCCTTCTCGGAAACATCAAGCGTGAACCCTTTTCCGCGAAGCATCGCGAGCCCTATATCGGGGATCTTTCTTGTTACATAGATCGTTGGCATAAGATTGTCGAATTAAACGAAGATAATCACCGCCGCTTTCACTATGCTCCTTGTGCCTTAAGGGCGGCAAGCTGTTTCTGCAATTCGCCGATAAGGACAAGGATCTGTTTGATGAGCTCGTCAATGAGCGCCTTTCGTTGTGCGACAAGATCCGTGGCGACCGTCGCCTGCGGAGCAACCGTGACCGTCGCTCCTTCCGCAGACACCGTGCTCGGAACGACACTCGAGGTCACGACCGTCGCAGTGGTCGTCGCGGCGGACGGCAAGGTGACCTCAACCGTGACCACGGGAGGGGCGGGCTGTGCCGCCACGGGAAGCCCCGGTGTCCCCGGACTTCCGTTGTTGTAGAGCGCGGCAACATCGGAGGACGTCAGCGCACGACCGTAGATACGTAGATCGTCGAGGTAGCCGTCGAAGACACCGTTCACGATATTTGAGGAGAGTGAGCCGATCCGGTACGAGAGTGTATGGTTGGTGAGGTCGGGAAACCATTTGCCGATATTGTCGCCCCCCACAGTGACCTCCTCGCCGTTCACGAACATGTGATAACTCTGACCGTCCGCAGTGAACACGATCTGATACCACTCGTTCTTGTTGAGGATCCTACTGCCCTGCGCCTTCCTGTCGACGCCGCCGGTCGTCGTGCGGAATGCGAACTGCGGACGTCCTTCGAAGTCCACCATGAGGGCGGCGTGGATATAGTTGTCGGTCGTCGAGCGTCCGGAGAAGATGATGTTGCCGTTGGAAAGCGAGTTCAACTTGAACCAGACAACGATCGAACCTTGGCTTCCGCTTAAGAACGCGTCAGGGAGCACGATGCTCTCGCCATCCTTTCCGTCCATTCCGAGTGCGGTCCCGACCATTCCCGACGCCCAGCCGAAGCCGGTCGAAGTGCCGGTGAAAACGCCGTTCTGTCCGCCCTTCGCATCGCCGACGGTCCGCCCCGTTCCTTCATCAAAACCGAAATAATGAGCGTAATCATCCGTCGCGGCAAATGCGGTACCGGCGGCAAAAAACATGAATGCACCCACATATACTGAAAGCAAAAGAGGATTTTTCATAGAAATTTACTGATGACTAAAGGTTTGACGGTGTTTCCGAGGTCAGACCTTGAAAACACGCTAATGACTAATGACTGCGACTGACTATTATATATCCTGACTCGCAGAGACGAAACTGTCCGCATCGCCCCCGCTCTCGAGCGTACCTTCGCGCGCGGCCGCGACCGTCTGTAACTGCCGTCCAAAAAGCGCTTTGGCGCCCGCAACATCATCCCTTTTTGCCGCCCAATGCTTGAGCACGGAGTCTTGCAGTGCGCGCGAGTATGAAAAGGTCATACCCCACGGATGAGGCCCCTTCTTGGCGATAGCGTCGAGGTTCTTGAATGCGTCGGCGGAAGTCTGTCCGCCGGAAAGAAAAACTACACCGCCCAATTCGGCAGGAACATATTCATGAAGAACGCGCACCGTCCGCTCGGACACATCGTCGGCGTCAATCGCGACCT
>MHLS01000017.1:5983-12020 GCA_001819095.1 Candidatus Lloydbacteria bacterium RIFCSPLOWO2_02_FULL_54_12 | reverse complement strand
GCCGGGAAGCACCATACTTGTTTTCAATATCACCCCCGGAAGATAGACACGGTACGCGTAAAGGGCGACAAAAAGTTCGGAGAGCGTGCGCCCCATCGCGTCCTCGCACTCTTTCGCGCTGTGGGTGCCGTCAAAGAGCACTTCCGGCTCAACGATAGGCACGAGTCCGGCATCCTGACAGATGCGTGCATAGCGGGCGAGCACGAAAGCGTTGGCGTTGATGCACTCCTCGGTCGGGAGAGGTGCTCCTTCGGACGTTTTTCCTACCATGATCACACTGCGCCATTTTGCGAACTTCGCCCCCGCATCGCCATATTTGTGTACGCGCTCGGGCAACGTGTCGAGTCCTTTGGAGAGCTTTTCTCTGGGAAAGCCAGGGAGATCGACGAGTCCCTCGTCGAGTTTGATGCCGGGAATGATGCCATTCTCCGCGCAATACTCCCGCAAGGGTTTGCCGTCATCGGTATTCTGCCAGAATGTTTCATCAAAAAAGATCACACCCGAAAGGATGTCCTTCGCCTCGAGAGTCGTGAGCAGAAGTTGGCGATATTGCCTCCGGTTCTCTTCCGTTTGTTCGACACCGACCGCGGCAAAGCGCTTATTCGCCGTGCCCGCCGATTCGTCGGCGGCGAGTATCCCCTTTCCGGAAGCAACGAGGGCTTGGGCCGTGGTTTCAAGTAATTGTGTATCCATAATAAAGAAGTATAACACAGGTCGTACAAGGTTCGATATCGACTCGTCATACAAGGTCGAACCTTGAGCATCAATTCCTAAGGTCCGACCTTGTATTCCACAATTCGGGAAAAGAAAAAACCCGCCGGTCCACGAGGGACGGACGGGTCTCAAAACTATACTGCAGGATGCTTCACGAATGCGACGTTGTCTCCGAGCGCGAGAACGAACCGCTCAAACTCATCACTCGACCAATTGCGGACGAATCCGGAAAGATGGATCGGCGTGTAGTGCCGAACGCACAGGTGCTGTCCGGTCATTCCCCCGTTGTAGGAGGACGCCGTACCACCTGCGCCGTGAAACCCTTCGGCCGAGGTCGCGCCGGTCTGCTTCCGGTTGATGTAACGCATGCCCGAAGGGATCGTGAGGAGCCCCCACGCAAGCGACTCCGGAACATTCGAGAAGACCGCGCCGGTCAATCCGTAACGCGAGGTCGCGATCATGCGTTCGGCGTCTTCACGGGAACGATACGGAACAATCGTCACGACCGTGGCAAAGAACTCCGTATTGAAGATCGTTTCGAACCGCTTTGAGTCACGATGCTCGTACGCATCGGGGTGAGCGATGAGGATCGTCGGCGGCAAGTCGTAGCCGGAGGGTGACGGTGCAATCTTCTTCTCGTAGACGAGAGCGACGACGCCCTTCTCCACGAGCTCTCGGATGCCGGAGGAGATCCGCCCCTTCGCCTCGCGGGAAATAAGCGGGCCCATGTAGGCGCCTTTCTTCACGTCACCATACGAGACCCCTTCGAATTCCTTGACGAGATTCTCGAGGATGTCGGGAACGAGCAACTCCGGAGCGAGGACGATCCTTGTCGAGGAACACTTCTCGCCGGAGCGTCCGGCGCTCCCCATCCGTGCGGCAAGTGCGACCTCTTTCGGATCCGCGTCGTCGCAGACGAGCATAACATTGACGCCACCCGTCTCCGCGCAACCCACCGAAAGCTGGTTCACGCCGTTCCGCGGGATGCTTCCGAACTCCTTCATGACCGACTCGAACGCGGCGGGGCTTCCCGTGAGCGAGAAAAGCTTCACGTCGGGATGCGCGAGAAGCGCGCGGACCATGTCGCCACCGGGGCCTGGGACAAAGTTGATGATGCCGTTGTTCTCGACACCTTCGTCCGCCAAGGCCTGCGAAAACGCATCGTAGAGGATGCGCGTCGTGAGTGCCGCTTTGTCGGAGCCCTTGATGAGGACCGCATTTCCGAACGCAAGCATGTAGACGACCATATTTGTCGACGTCGCAACGGGAAAGTTGAACGGGCACGCCACCAAGCCGACGCCGTAGGGCTTGAGATAGACCGCCTGCGTATTCCCCGAGAACGCCGCCGACGGGATGCCGTCCTGACGATATTCCTTCATGGCGAAATAGACGGTCTGGAGGATGAAGCGGTACACCTCGTTATACTCGCCGTACGCTTCCGGATAGCTCATGCCGATCTCAGAAACAAGCGACGCGACGAAAAGGTAGACCCAGCGTTCCTCTTGGAGCATCTGCGCCAAACGGTAAAGTACCGAAAGACGCTTCTTCCAACCGAGTTTTTCCCAGCGCTTCTGCGCGAGGACAACGCGACGCATCGCCTCGTCGAGGACAGCCTTATCCGGTGTGCCGAAGAAATAACCGATCGGTTCGCCGGTGTAGGGGTTGTCGGAGACGAATGTCTTGCCGTTGGTCAACTGCATTCCGCCCAACTCATGCGGCCAGGGTTTTCCCGTCCAATGTGCGAAACGCGCGAAGCCGTCGGCGACCTTAGCTGCGATCTCCGACTTCGAAAAGTCGGGGATGGATTCCCCTTGCGTGATGCGATTCAACTCGGCAAGCACAACCTGCTCGGAGGGAAACATATGTCTATACTCCTTTTGCCTTTGGTAAAAAACTGTTGCTCTACACCGCAAACTACCCCGCATATCCCGTCGTGTCAATTGCCAAAAGTGGCCTAGCTATCAATTTTAAGGTGACCCTTAAGATACAAGCCGGAAAATGGCCCAAGGTCTCTCCTTGAGAATTTGAATTTAAGGTGAGACCTTGAAGTGGTTTGCCGTTTTCCACCCGGTACTTTGCAACGGCAAGGCCAGTGTGTCACCTCGGATATCCCAAGCGAGGGTTGCCATGATATTTTCCTTCTGTTAGTACTAAGGTAGAGGGTTGTTGTTTGAATGACCGCACTTAAAGGAGGGTGTGATGAGCACTCGAGCAAAGAAATACCTCGCCAAACGCGAACGGTACGGGGCCAATCACTACAAGCCCAACACCAAGGTCGTCTTCGAGCACGCGAAAGGTATTTACCTCCGCGACACCGAAGGCAAGATCTACATCGACGCCGCCTCCGGTTATTCCTCGGTGAATCTGGGGCATAATCATCCGGCGATCCGCCGCGCCGGCAAGTCGCTCTATGCGGCTGACAAGAACGGCTGGGGCATAGTCTCCGTCGTCCCGAACGCGTTCCTTACAGTCGCGCAAGCGGACTTCCTCGAGCACGCGTGCAAATTCCTCGGGGCCGATCGCGCGATTGCCACGAACGGCGGCGCAGAGGGCATGGAAACCGCGATCAAGCTCATGCTCAAGTGGGGATACACAAGAAAAAATATCCCCGAGGAAGGGGCGCGCATCGTCATGTTCGAAGGCAACTTCCACGGACGGACGACAACACTCGTGGCCGGCTCAAGCGAGAAGAAGTACAGGGAACATTTCGGCCCGTATGCGAAGAACATCGTGACGCTCCCCTATAACGATATCCACGCGCTGGAAATCCTGCTTTCCTCGATGGGAGATCGTGTTGCGGGAATCGTGATCGAGCCCATTCAGGGTGAAGGCGGCGTACGCATTCCCAAGGCGGGATATCTCGCCGAATGCTATGCCCTCTGCAAGAAACACAACGTCATCTTCTGTGCCGACGAGATCCAAACGGGTCTTGGTCGCACGGGAATGCTCCTCGCCTCGTGGCATGAGGGCGTGAAGCCGGACATCTTCGTGTTGGCAAAATCGCTCGGCGCCGGCAAGAACGCAACGGCGATCGTTTTCGCAAAAGAAGAGTTCATGTGCTTTGAATGGGGCGAGCACGGGTCGACCTACGGCGGAAACGCCGCGGCAATGACCTTGGCACTCGAAGTGTTGCGGGTCATTGAAAAAGAAAAACTCTGCGAGCGTTCGCTCGAGATGGGGGACATCCTCTTCTGTGCTATAGCGAATGAGCTCCGCATACACTCGCTTGTGCGCGAAGTGCGCGGTCGCGGGCTCATGATCGGGATCGAACTTGCCGAAGGCGTGAGTGCGGAGCGGGTCATCGATCTTCTTCTTGAGCATGGCGTCATGACCAAGGATGCGCACGGTGTCATTCGCATCACTCCGCCCCTCATCATCACGAAGAAACAATGCGCGGAATTGGCCAAGCGCATCGGCGCCGCATTCCGAGCACTCGCCATTGAGCACGCTCGCAATCTCGCCCGCAAGGGGTCGTGCCTCTGCGGCAAAATAGCGTGCAAATAAAAACGCCCCGTGGGTTCATCCCACGGGGTTTTCTTCTCTACTATTGAACAGATTGCGGATCCTTACCCAATAGCGTCAGGAGGAACTCGCTCGCGAGCATGGCAGTCTTCCCTCTCCCGTCGCCGTCGTACTCCTCCGCACTCGGCTTGTGTTCCATGATGTCGACACCGCAGAGTTTTCTCGACTGCGCAACGTGGCCCGCGATCCATAGGAGCGTCATCTTGGTCAACCCGTTCTCGCTCCGGAGATGCACTCCCGGTGCGTGAACGCGATTCACCGCGTCAAGATCGAACGAGACCCAGACGAGATCGACGCGCGCGAGGAGTTGAACGAGCGCCCTCCACGGTACAGCCACGTTCAACTGGCGGAAATCCTTTGCGGGGATCATCCGCACGCCAAGTTGCTCGAGGAGGGCGCGTTCCGGCGGCTCGCAATCTTTCTCGCCCGCTCCGAGATGGAGAACGTGCTCGGGAAGGAACGCTTGTCTCCCCGGACGAAAACACGGCGGCCCATAGCCCAAAAGTGTCGCAAGCGGCATGCCGTTCGCATTGTGGGAGAGCGTCGAGAGGTGCGTGTGCGCATCGTAGTGCGCATCGATCCATAAAAGGCCGAGTGTCTTCCCGCGCGAGCGTGCGAATTCGAGCGCACCGCGACAACTGCCCATCGCGATCGAGTGATCACCCCCCAGGACGGCCACAAAGGCGTCCCAATTAAGTGACTCGCGGACCGCTTGAGCAGTCATGTTGGCCACTTGCACCACTTCGCGCTTCCGATGTACTTTCCCGCGCGACCGGCGGTGAAGTGCCGCCGTACCGGGGAATCCGGTCTGCTCACCGAGATCGCGGCGAACCACCTTGTGATAACCGTAACCTGCACCGAATAATGCCGGGGGAAGCGCGTTTAAGAGCGACTCGGGGCCGAGGTCAGTGCCGTTCAACGCCCCCGCGTCGGAGGGGACGCTCAAAAGGTAGATCGAACGTGGCATATGCGCCTCCACGGTGTTGAATGTTCGTCTGGAAGACATCCTACAAAAGCTACCGCGTTCGCGCAATCGGTAAGGGGGGTCAGGGGAACTTTCCCGGTGTGGCGTAACCGGCGGCGGCGATGAGAGCGGCGTCAGTATAGATCGCGCCGCGCGGCAAGGTCTTTATGATGCGTCCGGGAACTTCGGCACAATCGTCTCCCTCCATCAGTTTTTGGAACATCTGGCCTTTCTCCGCACCGACAACATAGATACCGATGAGGTCAACGTAGCGAAGGAACGTGAACGTCACCGTCGCACGTAAAGCGTACGGATTCTTGGCGCCCGCATCGTAAGACACGATCCATCGCTCACGCTCGAAGAGTTCGTGAAAACGTGCCGGATCTTCGGGAAACGGCATGATACCTGCGGTGTGGCCGTCGACGGCGATACCCATCGTCGCCATGATCGCGCCGCGCGGATGCCGCGCACGCCAACCGCGCAGTTCGTTCTCATAGAAATCCGCGAGCTCTTCTTTGGTCTGCCCTTTCTGCGTCGCCGTGTCGATGAGGCGACACCCGAGCGAGACCGCACGCTTATAGAACGCCGTCTTACGCAGTTGCGCGTAGTTCGAAGTCCTATTCGACGGATCGAAACGTTCGTCGAAGATGCCGATGGTGAGGTATGGCCCGATGACGCTCTCGTCGATGCGGTCCAAGACGCGAAGCGCCGAACCGCCCGAGGAAAGGAATAAGACGTCTCGGCGTTCGACATCGCGGAACTCTTTGAGTTTTCTCGATATGTCTTTCGCGAAGAACGTCGCCGCATCCTCCTTATCCTTCCGGATGTACACCTTCA
>MHLS01000017.1:0-5973 GCA_001819095.1 Candidatus Lloydbacteria bacterium RIFCSPLOWO2_02_FULL_54_12 | reverse complement strand
CGACTTCAGGTATGCCGCCATGTCCTCATGATAGCACGCGTGGAAAACGATGTGTTATACTGGTGCATCATGACCAAAAAACCCGCAAAAAAAACATCGCAAACGGAGACACCCCTCGTGTGCGTCAACCTGCCCGAAGCCGACGCCGAACGGGATCCGCACACCCGCAAAGAACTCGTCCGCACGATAAAGAACGACCGCGCATCGCGCATCGCCAACGAATTCGACCGCGGCCTCAAATTCATCAAAAAATATCCCAAGTCCGTGACCTTCTACGGCTCGGCACGGTTCAAGGCGGACAACCCGCACTACCGCGATGCCTGCGACCTCTCCGCCAAACTCTCAAAGGCGGGATACACCATCGTCACCGGCGGCGGAGCGGGCATCATGGAAGCAGCGAACAAGGGCGCCAAGGAAGCGGGCGGTCCGTCGATCGGACTCAATATCGAACTTCCGCGCGAGCAGATACTCAATCCTTACGTCACCGACTCGCTCTCCTTCTACTACTTCTTCTCGCGCAAGACGACACTCTCCTTCTCCTCGGAAGCGTACATCTTCTACCCCGGCGGGTTCGGCACGCTCGACGAATTCTTCGAGATTGTCACGCTCATCCAAACACGGAAGATACGCATCGTTCCCGTCATATTGGTCGGCGGTGACTTCTGGAAACCGTTGGAATCCTTCCTTGAGGACCAGTGTCTGCGGCGCCACGCCACAGTGAACCGCCGCGAACTCGGGCTCTACGTCATCACCGACAATCATGACGAGATCGTCGACATCGTGACGAATGCGCCGGTGCGAGACTAGGTTGACCAAAAATACAAGGTGAAAAACGGTCCAAGGTCTCTCCTTGAGAATTTGAATTTAAGGTGAGACCTTGAAGGGGTTGACTGTTTTCCACCTTAACAAAATACGAGGTCGAACCTTAGGAATTGATGCTCAAGGTTCGACCTCGTATTTTTGGGATGATTCTTAAGGTCCGACCCTGTACTTCCTTTTCATCATGACGTCTCAAGTCGTGCGTACAATAGGAACTCCTTGTTGCCGCTCCCCCCGAGGATCGGCGAAGCGATCACCCCGAAAACAGTGAAACCCAGTTTTGCCACAGTGGCTTCGATGCGCATTGCGACGTCCGAATGAAGCTTAGGGTCGGAGACGATACCGCGCCCGATTTGCTCCTTTCCCACTTCGAACTGTGGCTTGATGAGGAGGATCAGTATCCCATCTTTCTTCAACAGTTCTTTCGCTTTCGGAAGCACCTTTTCGAGCGAAATGAACGAAACGTCGACAACGATCATGTCGACGGGCTTTCCCAGTCGTGATAATGCGATATCGTTCACATGCGTACCCTCCATATTGACCACCTTCGCATGAGCGCCTAACTTGGCGGCAAGCTGTCCGTGACCGACGTCGAGCGCGAAGACTTTTTTCGCTCCGCGCGACAACAAGACTTCGGTGAATCCGCCTGTTCCCGCACCAATATCAAGAACGGTCTTTCCTTTGGGGTCGATCGCAAAGCGGTCAAGCGCATGTTCAAGTTTGAGTGCACCGCGGGAGACCCATGCGAGGTCCTTTTTGGTAAGGACGACCGTATCATCCGCCTCGACCGAGAAACTTTTATTTTTCACCACTGCACCGTTCACGGTAACATTTCCTCCGGTGATGAGTGTTTCGCCTCGCGCACGAGAAGAAACGAGTTTCCTTGTGACCAGCGCGACATCGAGCCGAGACTTTTTCATTCTCCCTTTTTCAGCCATGAACTCATTTGACCAAAAACGCCGAAGAAAGTCACGGCACTTGGTCTTTGCTACATCGGACCTTGTTGCTTATGGATTTGTGCCGGCAGGAATAGAAGAAGCGGACCACCCAAGTGCGTCGTCAATATCCGCGTTTCTCCATCCGGCGGAAAGAAGCGCGTCTTTGATTGCTTGGTCAGGATATTCGGTGGCTCGTGCCTGTTTGATATAGTCCCAAAGCGGAACAAGTTCGGGAGAGATCTTCGGTCGAGGTACGCCTTGCGATATTGCCGGAGTCTGAAAAGAACTCGAGGCGGTCACTTCGACCTGACTGTTCTTTTTAGAAAACATACCTCTTAGGGTAAGGCCTATAACAACGACTCCAACCACCCAAACCAAAACCGCCCAAAAAAAACTATTTGCTCCAAATGCCACAAGTAGCCCTCCGCAGAAAAAACCCGTTCCCAATACGCCGACAACAAGCACCGCGCCGATGGCCTTCAAAATACGCACCATGGGGCTGCCGCTTTGAGTAGTTTTTACTTTACGATAAATGACCCACAAAACGACGGGGATGAGGAGTTGACCGGCTCCCCAGAAGATTAACTCTGGCCAGACCACCAGTAGGGCGACCACTAGTCCGACAAGTACGATACGTACTGCTCCGAATTTTTGCAGAAATGCTTTCATGATGACTATCGCTTATTATCCAGACAAAGTTGCACAAATTTTGACAGACCAAGGATGAGTGCAAAGTAGAGCGGGATAGCGAACACCACCTCGATTGGTACTCCCGAGAACGGCATACTGATACCGACAAAGTCTCTTGTTGCACTTTCTCCATAGACGCGAAAGCCATGACCGATAAGCCACCCTTCGATTGGCGTTGCGACGACGGCAATAGCAAGGAGGGTCATGACGAAGCGGTCCGGAAGCGAGTGCGCCGCAAAGAACCTCTCGACCAACGCTTCGGCGACGAAGACGAGCAAGACCCAGAAGCCGGTCAGGAGTATGCTGATGTCCCGATAGATATACGACCATTCGGGGAGCAGTCTGTTCTCAACCATCGGCTCGATCATGAGTTCAAAGAAAAAGACGGAAAGCGCAACAATGAGAAAATTGCGAACGAATCTCCCCTTTTTGATCGGTACCGCCGGACGACCGTCAAGGATAAAGGACCAATATTTGTAGAAGCCCATGATGAGCACCGAAAACACCGGTATGTAGTAGAGCGCTTCGAGCGGCACGTTCGCGACCATGATACCGGAGAGCGCCGCGTGTACCTCCGGAGCATATGCACGAAGCCCAAGGGCAAGAACGACGGACTCTGCGATGATACCCGCGATCGTCATGACCACGAGGCCGACGCCGAAACGTGCAAGTTCTTTTGCTTTGGGCGCTATGAGGTCGGCAATCCAAAGCGCGGAGAGCATCATGACAGACCAGCCGAGCGAGAGTATCCATGAGACGTCTTTGTAGAAATACGCGAACGCGCCAAGATGCGGGTTGTCCCACATGGGCGACGTGAACATCTCGAAGATCAGCACGCCGGAGAGGATGATGCCGAAGTGGGCAAGCGGATACTTCACCTTTCGTTTGAATACAAAAAAGAATATTGCCGTAGCGAGCAATACGAATATGTCGAATAACATGCCTTCGGTCGTAAGCACCTTGTTGACGGCGCAACCGAGATTTAAGTTGCTGAAAAAGTCCATGTCTACATATTATAACTCACCCGACATCCCGTGCATCCCCCATGCTCACGAGTTTTCTTTCAGTACGACTTCAACACTCCGGAATAATACGTTCGTACCAACTCGAACCCGCGGGCGACGTCCGCATCAAGCCAGCCGTTGCCTTTCAGGATGAGGCTTATTTCACCGCCCATCACGCCGCGCGCTGATGCATCGGCAATATACATGACCAGAGACTGATCGGCCGGAGAAAGCGCAGAGAGGTCGGGAGCGGGAGGTGGTGCCATTGGAACGACCGGCACGGAGGCGGCGTTTGATGCGCCGACGGGAAAGGCCGTGATGACACCAGGAAGAATAGTGTCACGATAGGTGGTATTTCCCGTCGCGCGGTCGTACCTAAAAAGGATAAGGCGCGCGACTAGGTTGACAACGAGTGGAGCCCAGATAAACCCTCCGGTACAGATACCGCCAGAAACTACTATCAGCATCGCAACGCCAACATCTAAACCAGACGCCAAGTAAATGCCCAGCAACGCGACAACCAAGACAAGTATGGTAACCCAGAAACGCCGCGGGTCTTTTCTTTTTGTAGGCTTGTGTTGATTGCTAAAAAACCCCGTGTCTTGCGTTTGCAACTTATTGCGATACACCACAAAAATTATCGGGACTAAAACTACGAGGAGTCCGGGGAATATGAACAAACAGAGCAAAGCAATTGCAACAAGAATTGGAATGGGGTTGATGTTCTTGTGTAAAACACCGCTGATCCGTCCCATTGGTCCGAGCTGTTCCATGGTGTTTACGCCTTATTATCCAGCGTGATCTTCCAATAATTCACAAAACCGAGAATGAGCGCGAAGTAACATGGGACCGCAAAGACCACTTCGATCGGCATGTGGGTGATCGGTGTCAAAAATCCGCTGAAATCGGCCTGCGCGCTTGCGCTGTAGATCCGGTACCCGTGAGTGATCAGCCACTCCTCGATTGGCGCCGCAAATGCTGCTATCGCAACGAGCGAGAGGAAAAAGCGCCTTACTTCCGAGACTTGCGGAAGGAAGCGGCCAACGAGCGTCGTCGTCAGCCACAAAAGGACGATCCAGCCCAAGGTCATCACAATCGAAATATCATGATAGACATAAGACCAAGCGGGAAATTGTGCGTTGACGACCATCGGCTCGATCATGAGCTCGAAGAGAAACACCCCGACAAATGCGATCACAAAGTTTCGAACATGCTTTCCTTTCTTCACCGGAGCTATGAGTGCACGTTCTTTGAGGATGAGCGCGTACTTATAAAAGCCAAGCACAAGAGAAGAGAACACGGGAATATAATAAAACGCTTCCACGGGAACATCGAGGAAGAACAGCCCCACCAGCCGTTCTTTCACTTCAGGTGCGTACTCTCGCAGATCTCCGGCGACGAGCGCAATCTCGGCAATGAAACCGAGAACGGTGATCAAGAACACACTCGCGGCAAATCGCGCCCGCTCGCCGTGCGATGCGAAATAGCGCTCGACAAAAAAGAGGACGCCCAAAAAGAGCGCCGTCCAACCCAAGGTGAGCACGTAGGTGACATCGCGATGCGCGTAGGCAAAGAAGCCGAAGTGCGGATTCACCCACATCGGCGACGTGAACAATTCGAAAATGAAGACTCCGCCGAACATGATGCCGACGCGCGCCTTCCAGTTGGGATACACGCGCGAAAGCGCATAAAAGATAGCAATGACGGAGAGTAGGATCGCGATGTCCGCAACTGCCCCGCACCACGTGAGCGATTTATCGACGAAACACGGGTTCGGGAGAAATGTGTCGAGCATATGAACGAGTTATAAATAACAAAAAAGGGGTACTGTGTGGTCAACACCCCACACATCCTTTGCCGGTGGTGACCGAAACGCCGTCACGGGTCGAGGAGTCCTTGATCTTGCATCCGCCCCATTTCGCGGAACAGAACTCCTTTCTTGTCGTGAGGCCGTCCCAAAGGGTAAACAGCGGTTGCTCACGGATATTCCCGAAGGCGGCGTGGTTGAAGTCACACGACATAATATCGCCGTAGGGAGACATATAAAAATAACTCGTTCCGCACGTGCATCCGACTGAACGATGGCTCGTCGCATAACCCCAGACCAAGACTCCCGGATATGATTCGTCGGCATTGAACCGTTCAGATCGCCGAATGAGGTCCTCGACCCAATTCGGGTTATCGACAAGATCCTTCCTGAATTTGAATCTACCCGTCGGCATGGCGTCAAAGACAATGATCTCATGCACGCCGAGTCTTTTTCCAAGTTCGACAATGCGTTCGAATTCTCCGTCTTCGGTCGACTCCGGTGTCATACATGTCGAGATGCCGACCGTGAGCCCGACGCGTTTGGCTTCGACGATTCCCGCCACGGCTTTATCGAAAAGCCCTTTGTGCATACGATGTTTGTCGTGCTTTTCCGGATCCGACCAATCAATGGACACATAGACCCCGTCAAGTCCACTCGTGTCCGGTTAAATTCCGGTAGATATAGAAATGGCCCGTCTGTTGAGCGATAATAG